>JAIRNQ010000218.1 GCA_031257955.1 Deltaproteobacteria bacterium
CCTCGCGTTAGGCCGCCGCGGCGGCGGTTTTGGTGACGTTGGCCTCAAACTCGTCCTTGAAGTGCTTCCAGGCGGTGTTGAGGGCCACCGAGGCGCTTTGGCCGAGGCCGCAGAAGGAGGCGGCGGTCATGGCGGTGACCAGCCGGCGCAGGTTAGCCAGATCGTTCTCGTCGGCCCCACCCGGGACTGACAGCTTCTGGAGGATGGCGTAGAGCTGTTTGTTGCCCTCGCGGCAGGGCACGCACTTGCCGCAAGACTCGTGGATGAAAAACTCGGTCACGCCTTTGAGGTAGTCGATGATCGAGACGGTCTCGTCCATGACCACGATGGCCCCGGAGCCGACCGTGAGGCCCGCCTTGCGCAGGTCGGTATAGCTGTAGGGTGTGTCCAGCAAGGAGGCCGGGCCGATGGGCCCGCTCTGGCCGCCGAGGTGGTAGAACTTAAGCTGCTTGCCACCCTTGAGGCCGCCGCCCATCTCGGGATCGTAGATGGCGTCCCGCAGCGTGACCTTGCCCAGGGGGATCTCGTAGACGCCGGGTTTGGCGGCGTGGCCGGAGAGGCAGATGAGTTTGGTGCCGCCGCTGTCGGGGTGGCCGATGTTCAAAAATTCCTCGCCGCCCTTGAGGACGATGGCCGGAACGCTCGAGAGAGACTCAACGTTGTTGACCAGCGTCGGCTGCAGGAAGAGGCCGACCTCGGCCAAGTGGGGCGGTTTGATGCGGGGACGGCCAACCTTGCCCTCGGTGGAGTTCAAGAGGGCCGAGTTCTCGCCGCAAACATAAGCACCTGCGCCGGAGATGACATGGATGTCAAAGTCGAAGCCCTTGCCCAAGACGTTTTGGCCCAGGTAGCCGGCTTTCTTGGCGTTGTCGATGGCCTGGATGAGCTTCTTTTGGATCTTGCGGTACTCACCGCGGACGTAGATGTAGCCGGCCTTGGCCCCGAAGACGTAACCGGCAATGGTGATGCCCTCAATCAGCTTGAGGGGGAGCTGGCCCAGTATGAGCTTATCCTTGAAGGTTCCGGGCTCACCCTCGTCGGCGTTGCAGACGATGTACTTGGGGGTTTCGGGGATGCGCAGGAGGTGTTCCCACTTGTTCCCGGCCGGGTAGGCGGCGCCGCCGCGGCCCAAGAGCTTGGCTTTTTTGACTTCCCCGATGACCTGCTCGGCGGTCAGGCCGACGGCCTTCTTGAGGCCGGCGTAGCCGCCGACGCCCTCGTAATCGGAGACGGAAACCGGGTCGACCTTGCCGGCGCCCTCGGACACCAGGTTGACTAGTTTTGACATGCGAGAGCCTCCCTCAGATTAGGCTGGCCGTCGCGATAGCTCTTGACCAGGGTTTTGACTTTGTCCGCCGAAAGGTCGCCGAACACGTCGTCGCCAATCTTGGCCACCGGGCCAACGTCGCAAGCGCCAACGCAGCTGGTACGAAACAGGGTGAAAACCCCGTCATCGGTGGTACTTCCGACCTTAACACCCAGCTCGCTCTCGAACCAACCGACGATCTCCTCGGCCTTGGTGAAGTGACAAGGGGTGCTCTGGCAGATCTCGATGACGTGCCGACCCCGGGGAGTGGTGCTAAACATGGCATAAAAGGTCAGGATATCGTAGATTTTGGAGAGGGGGACCCCCAAGACCTTCGACGCCAGTACGGACCATTTCTGCTCGACTACGTTTTTGCCTGAGGCCTCTTGGATGTCCAGGAGAACGGCAATGAGCTGTTGCGGGTCATTGCCATAACTCTCCATGATCTCCAACACTTGGCCTTCTGTCAGTTCCTTCATGCTTTCCTCGCTTTGCGTGGGTTGTTGACGCGTCTTCGGATGGCGGCCGGGCTCCGTCGAAAACCCGGCCCCGCCGAGGCCGGCCCATTGGCCCAGCCTGAAGGCTTGGCCTTTCGGATCGGCCTCGCTTGGGCAAACCCAGGGGGCCGATCCCCGGGTTCCGGCCAAGGGGCTAAATGGCCCCGTGTGGCGTTGAGGGGCAACCGCCAGTGGGCCCTTGGCTAAAGGCCCGCCAAAAATGGAATGTGGCGAGACAATTAGGTGCCAAGAGACAAAAAAACGGAAACCTCCCAATCTCAAATAAATAGTCTATATCGAGTTTGATCTTAAAACAGAAGGACTGAAACAAAGCAGAGCGACACATTCGCTTGTTTCTTAACTTCAGCGATTACACAAAAAATCCTTATGTCGGCGCGGGGGTGCCAAACTAATTAAACAAGCCTTTCCATAAGCGCTAATCCCCCATCATGGGAGGCAGGCTGCCGGGAAGCGGGCGTTATGTGGGGAAGTCTAAAAAACTATAGCACTAAATAGAAAACGTGTCAATAAAGATTTTTACCGAAGAGGGCTAGGAAGTCTAAGAGGGTCGGGGATATGAAGGTGGGACTTAATTATTTGACAAAATTGTGTTATTTGCGCAAAAATGCGCGCCGGTTTACGGTCCCCCGACGAGGGGGGACCGTAATGCCGCGAAAGCGCCATTGGCCCCGGGGCCCGGCTCGGCCGGTTCCGGGGGACGAAGGTTAAATTATGACCACCGGCTTAATCAAATCCCGGGGCTTGTCTTTCATAAGCATGAGGGCATCGGGGATCTTGTCGAAGCCTTGAAAACGGTGGGTAATCAAGGGGTTAACGTCCAGCTTCTTGTAAGCCAAGAGGTTGGCCAAATACTCCATGTTCTTGCGGCCGCCGGGCATCAAGCCGCCGGTCAGTTTGATGTGGCCCATGCCCAGGCCCCAATCGACACGGTTGATCTTGATGTACTCGCCGGTGGCCAGATAGTTGACGTTGGAGATGATGCCGGCCGGACGGACCAGTTTCATGGCCCACTCAAAGGCTTCCAGGGTCCCGCCGGCGATTATGACTTTGTCGACCGGCTTTCCGTGGGTGGCGTCTTTGATTTGGCCGACCACGTCGCCGTTCTTGTAATTGATTAGATCTGTGGCCCCGTAAAGTTTGGACACCTTCTGGCAGATTTCCCTGGAGCCCACGGCGAAGATCCTGGCGGCGCCGCGCAAGTTGGCCCCGGCCACGGCCATCAGGCCCACCGGCCCGATGCCGATCACGGCCACTGTCTCACCGTAAGAGATTTCGGCGTTGTCGGCGCCATGGAAGCCGGTCGGGACCATATCGGAAACCATGACCCCGTCTTCAAGCGAAACGCCTTCCGGGAGCAAAGCCAGGTTCCCGTCGGCCTGGATGACCTGGAAGAATTCCCCGAAAGCGCCATCCCTGAAGTTGGAGTACTGGCAGCCCATGAGCATGCCGCCGGAGTGCTGATGGTAACCCATTTGGGACTCGACCTTCTCCCAGTAAGGGGTGATGGCCGGCAAGATACACTTGTCCCCGGGCTTGAAATCCTTAACCAGGGCGCCCACCTCGACCACCTCAACGATGGCTTCGTGGCCAAGTATGAGGTTTTTTCTGGGAACGGAAGATTCCCAGACCGTGTGGACGTCAGAGGTACAGGGGGAAACGGCCAGCGGTTTTACCAGGGCGTCCATGGCCGTTATGGTCGGAACCGGTTTTTCCAGCCAGCCGACCTTGTTCAGTTCGATCATTCCAAAGCCTTTCATGCGTCTCTCCGTTTCGCCTCGCCTAAGCGGGGCGGCTCTCCGTGACGCCCCGCCAAGGCGGGGCGCGTTTGAAATTGGCCATCATCGTTTTGTCCCGGCCCGGCCACGAAAAACGGCGGGACCGGGGGAAAGCCTTGGAAAACGGCCTTTCGGCGGACCAAGGACCTTAGATGGTGACCACGGGCTTGATCAGTTCTTTGGGCTTGTCTTTCATCAGAAGGAGGCCTTCCTCGATGTGCCCAAAGCCTTTGAAACGATGGGTAAGGAGGTGGGACACGTCCAACTTCTTGTATTTCAAGAGGTTGGAGAGGTATTCCATATTTTTGCGGCCACCAGGCATTAAACCGCCGACGATTTTGATGTGGCCCATGCCCAGGCCCCAATCGACACGGTTGACCTTGAAGTATTCGCCGCTTCCGAGGTAGTTGATGTTAGAAATGATACCCGCCGGGCGGACCAATTTCAAGGCCCACTCGAAAGCTTCCATGGTTCCGCCGGCGATGATGACCTTATCGACCGGCTTGCCGTGGGTGGCCTCTTTGATCTGGCCGACCACATCGCCCTTCTTGTAGTTGATGAGGTCGGTGGCCCCGTAGAGCTTGGAGACCTTCTGGCACAGTTCCCTGGAACCGACGGCGAAGATGCGGGCGGCGCCCCTGAGATTGGCCCCGGCCACGGCCATCAAGCCAACCGGGCCGATGCCGATGACCGCCACCGTCTCTCCATAGGCCACTTCGGCGTTGTCGGCGCCGTGGAAGCCGGTGGGGACCATATCGGAGAGCATGACACCCTCCTCGACGGTGACGTTATCCGGCAGGAGAGCCAGGTTACCGTCGGCCTGGATGACCTGGAAGTACTCACCGAAGACCCCGTCGCGGACATTGGAGAACTGCCAGCCCAGAAGCATGCCGCCAGAGTGCTGGTGGTAACCCATCTGGCTTTCGACGGTCTCCCAGTAAGGGGTGATGGCCGGTATGATGACCTTATCGCCGGGCTTGAAGTCCTTGACCAAAGAACCCACCTCGACCACCTCGGCCACGGCCTCGTGGCCGAGGATCAGGTCATGGCGGTCGCCAATGGCCCCCTCCCAGACCGTGTGGACGTCCGAGGTACAGGGCGAGACGGCCAAGGGTTTAACCAAGGCGTCCATGGCCGTGATGGCGGGCGTGGGTTTTTCAATCCAGCCAACCTTGTTCAATCCAAGCATAGCAAAACCTTTCATCTTAGCTCTCCGCGAAGCGCCCCGGCTAAAAGCCGGCGACGCCGGAAGTCGCCCCCGGCCGTAGGCGCCCGGACGGGGACTCGCGCATAAACCCAATTGGTGGTCAGGCGGGCACCGGGGGCGGTGCCAAGGGCTGATGGCCAAGTCCTCACAAACCGGGCGCGCGATGGGTTTTTTCAAGCGAATCGTCGGCCCCGACCAGCCGCGCCAAGGCGGGCGGGGCGTGAACGGGAAAGGGAATGGCGGGACAAGGGAAGAATGATGGACGGAACTTGGGACCTTCGCGTGTCCGTAGCCCAATAAAATCCACCGAGGCGGCGGGTGGTAATGCCCAACGGGAACTTTAGAAACCAAACGAGACAGACCGGGATCGGTCATGGCCAATCGGGCCCAATGGCCTTCGGTTGGCGCCAAGCGCGCCCGATCGGGACAAATCCCTATCGATAACAATCAATGGCGACTAACCGGCGAAAAACCCCAGGCTTTTACGGCCCGCGCAAAATCGGCCCTACCCACCAAAAGACCCATATCCGGACCGGCGGTTGTCCCAATGGCTAACTGTCCCTGAAAGCAAATAATTCGGGTAGGAGTCGCCCCGTCCGGTGGGCATGATATGTATGAGGATTGCAGATGGGACGATTATAACACCTAACAAAATTCCAGTCAATAATTTTTATAAAAAAACCTATAGGCAATACCCAGAATTATATAAGGAATGATTATAAGCAAATTTTTTGTCGTTCTTTCGTCAATTTAATTAGATATAACTAGCAAAATGAAGTAACCGTCCCCTACAACCTGCGTAGCTGGTCATCCGCGGCCAACAAACGTCAAGAATACCTTACCAATCGGCAACCACTCATCACCACCCCGGTCTAGTTCCCGATAACCATGGCCGACAAGTTGACAATGGCCCAAAATCTATATACCGCTTTAGCTAAATCCAGGCCGACACGGCAAAAAAGCCCCCAAGGCCAATAATCGGCCCCCGACAATTATTCCCCCTTTTGTCCCCTTTTGCCACTCTGTTTCCCCTTTTGCCCATTTTTTTCCCCTTTTGACTCTCTTGTCCCCCTTTTCCCCTTTTGACTCCTTTTTCCCTTTTTACCTTTCTTTTCCTCCTTTTGCCACCCTTTTCTCTTTTTTACTCCTTTTTTCCCTTTTAACCTCTTTGGGCACAGTCAAAATATTACCCCGCCCCAATCCTGGCCCAGGCCAAGGTTGGCACGTCCGGCCGGGGGCAAATTCCCGGCGCCGGCTAATCCGATAGGCAATTATTAACTTTGGGGTAGGCGATGGCGAGTGTATGCGGGGTTGGTTGGATATCGCAAAGGGTACAAGGCGGGCGCGCCCGGGGCCGTCACGGCCAGAGGCGAAAGCCTGGGACCGACGGGTTGTCCCCGGCGGTCCCGGCTTTGGAGGTATCGGATATTTGTTGGCTATTTGTCGGCTAGATCGGGCGGGGAAACCTTGGAGCGCATGACGCCCGAGATCTTGAAGGTCACCACTTGGCGAGCCTTGAGAATCATGGGTTGCCCGGTTTGTGGATTGCGGCCCTGTCTGGACTTTTTCCTGCGGACGATAAACTTGCCGAAACCGCTTATGAGAACGTTGTTATCCGTGGCCAGGGTGGTTTTTATTATGTCTATGACTGACTCGACGTGTTTGCGAGCCTCAAGTGGGGTGAAGTTTGTGTCGTCGGTTATGCGCGAGACGATCTTTTCTTTCGTAACGGTCATGGGCGTGATCCTAAAATATGGTCGGCCAACGAATTTTAAAGCTCTGGCCGACAAACCATCGCCATGCTTTTCCCCGGCAAATTGGGAGCTTTGTTCCAAAACCGAGGAAAGGCGATGAAAACGAGTAACGAAAAGGGCCCTGTCCTAGGCGATCAGGGGGGCGCGTAAATCGCTACCGGTCCCTTCCGGAACAAAAACCGGTCCCGTTTTTTGGAAAACGGGCCGAAAACAGGTTCCGACCGGGCCAAAGGTGAACGATTGTAACAAGTTAGGAAATAACGTAAGGTAGCGTTGTCGTTAACAACTTCAGAATTTTATACAAAAACGATATGAAAAGTCAACAATCTGACAAGCTTATGTTCACCTAAAAATTTATCGCCAAAAACCAACAAAAAACGACAATATAGCGTTTATGACGGATGAGGCGCTCGCCCGGAACGACCCGATAATGGTTGGGTTTTACGGCCCAGCCTATTGATTATAGTATCATAAATATATAACATATTGAATAATTAAATAAAATAAAAATTACAATCCGTGACAAAATTTAACGCAAAAAAAATAAGTAGTTATTATTCGTCAAAATAAAAAAAACAACGTAATCAGGAATAGTTAGCCTGACCCAAGAAAAAAAACGCCCCACCCTACATAATTCCCAAAACTTCCCGCCCCGGGCCAAAAAATCTCTCCTTCGGTCGATAAAATCCTCACCTCGGGGCGAGAGCGTTCCCTGGTCCGTAGCCCCAATCGCCGCCCCCGGCAAAACCCCATCCCCGGTCCTGGTCCTGGCCCGGACTCGGGCCCGGGGGTAAATGGCCTTGGTCTCACTGGCCGCCCGCCAAACGGTCTGTGAGGCCCCTGGGAGGCGTTCTGGGGCTAAAGACTGGTGAAAGTACCCGCCTGACCGCAGAGAGCCCCTGGGAGGCTCTGAGACGCGTTCTGGGGCTAAAGGCGTGGGAAGTCTCCACGTGCCCGCCAAACGGTCTGGGAGGCCTTGAGACGCGTTCTGGGGCCAAAGGTTTGGGGAAAGTACCTGCCTGACCGCAGAGAGGCCCTGGGAGGCCTTGAGACGCGTTCTGGGGCTAAAAGCGTGGGAAAGTACCTGGCCGCCCGCCAAACGGTCTGTGAGGCCCCTGGGAGGCGTTCTGGGACTAAAGACTGGTGAAAGTACCCGCCTGACCGCGGAGAGGCCCTGGGAGGCCCTGAGACGCGTTCTGGGGCTAAAGGCGTGGGGAAAGGCGATAAGGAATAGCGGGGAGATTCGCGGGGGCGTCGGATTCGGTGACAGTGGCGCCAGCGTTACGGCCGGACTGGGAGGGCACTCGGGGTACTCGTGCCTGGGGCGTCCGGTAGACCGTATCGGGAACGGGGCAGATTTTTGGGACAAATACGCGCTAACCGCTTAGGATTGGACGAGACAAATAACTTTATCCCCCGCGAAGGGGGCCAAAGTAAGCTCTATCGCCGTCCTAAAGCGGACACCGGTTGAACGGCCTCCCACTGTGGGCCCACGCGGGCTCACAGTGGGAGAAACCCGTTCGGTGTCTTTAGCGACTTTACTCGGCCTCTGTGGCCGCCGGCTTGACCGGAGCTTTTGGCGCGGCCTTGGCTTTGGCTGCTGGTTTGGCAGCGGCCTTTGGCTTGGCGGCGGCCTTGGCCGGCGCCTTGGCGGCGGCTTTGGCCGGCGCCTTGGCCGGGGCTTTGGCTGGGGCCTTGGCGGCGGTTTTGGCCGGGGCCTTGGCGGCGGCTTTGGCCGGGGCTTTGGCCGGGGCCTTAACGGCTGGTTTGGTTGCGGCTTTGGCTGGGGCCTTGGCCGGGGTTTTGGCAGGGGCCGCCTTGGCCGAAGCCTTGGCGGGGGACTTTACGGCCGCCTTGACGGCGGGCTTGGCCGCTTTGGCCGGAGCCTTGGCGGCGGCCTTAGGCGTTTTGGCCTTCTCAGAGGCCTTGGTCACTGGAGCGCTATTTGTGTCAGCCACTTGACACCTCCTTAGGGTTTAATTAATGAGATTATATCTCTTGATTTTAAAAAGTCAACAAATTTTTTTCTATCGCAAGTTATTTTTTTTCTATATTGAGATCTCACTATTGAGATCGCTTTTTTTTTCTATAGCTGATCTTAGTCATTGCAAAAAGCTAACTGACTTTGGAACAATTCCCGGTAACCATAAGCAATATTGACAATTCAAAAGACAAGCACCCTTCGAAAACCCTTAAATGCCAAAAAAATTCATTATTTTGGTAAGTTAATTCTTCAATGCCAAGAGAGGACTTACTAAAACTGTCTTCCGTCTTTTCGGAAAACATTTAAACCCAGTATTACCGGGAATCGATTTCCATCTATCTAAGAATATCTGCCAAACGTCACGCGATTATCCAAAAATACAAGTTTACTTTCCCCGTTAAAAACCCCGAAGCCAGATTGGGCTAAATTAAGCTCTTTACAAAGACTTACCTACTCCAATTTTGAGTCATTTTTTCCCATTAACCCGACCTAGACCAAACTTTTTGCCCTGACCCTCAGAAAATAATATCGTGTAACGGACCTAAATTTTACTTTTACCAAACAAAAAAAATTTATTCGTTTCCTCTCAGCGATAAAAAATACTCTCTGGAACTCTTGAACCTCGGCCTTCAACACTATAATGGGTCTAGAGCCAAGAGTTACGATTCATAAGGTTCTTTAGTCCCAAAACCCCTACGTTTTATAGGCTTTTAAATTCTCTGCTTAACCAACCCTTATGTTTTGTGATAATATCGTTTTCCTTACTCAAGTTTCACTAAAAAACCATCGATAATTGGCCAACCATTTTCGATTAACCGGTAAAGACTACCCACCGCATTTAAAAGAAGAATTAGTCTAGAAAAGTAAC
>JAIRNQ010000275.1 GCA_031257955.1 Deltaproteobacteria bacterium
ACGCGTTTAATTTCAATAATAAAATCCAACCGGTCGGAGGCCTTCCAATGGGCGTCAAATTTACCGTCGCCAACCGAACCCTCGGAGTCGATTTCGCAACCGGCAAAGCGCATGGCCGATATGAATCGCGTATGGTAATAAGCTTCATGGGGTTCGTGGACGCTAAAGGCGTAGCCGGCCAGAAAGTTCCCAAACGATTCTTGAAACTTATCGGCGTCCAGATCGACAAGCGCGTCTCGCATGGCCCGGCATTGGCGCTGGGCCTCCAAAGGCTCAACTGGCTCAAGGCCCATAAGCACTGTCATGATTCCTGCCTTGACCTCAAGGTTGGGAAAGCGCAAATAATACTTTGGGGTCCCCCCAGCCTCATCGACGCGATCCACGGTGAGATAACCAGCCTGAAAAAGGAGGGGAACGGGCTGTAGCTCTTTCCCTAGCTCAAACCTGTTCATGGACTTGGTTATGGCGACATCTAGCGGAAGTTTACAAGTTATTTTAGAAAAATAATTTTTTCAATTATTACCTTTAGTTATGACGATAATATGTAGGGCCTAACCATATATCAACTTTTTTAAGACTTGACATTTGACTTCTCACGTAATATAAATAAAGATTGGTCTTTTTTTCTCCAATGAACTGAATGGCATATCACTTTGAATCTCGTGATTTATCAAGGAGGTTGGCAACTTTTTGAGTGAAGGTTGATAAAGTATCAACCTCATCACCTTAAATTCATGAGGACAATCATTATACACTCCGTTATTTTTTTTGCTTGACATTGGAGGAAATCCACGGTAACATTCAAAGGCATGATAAGTAAATCCGCCAAGGAAAGACGGGTTTTATCTCAAATCAAATTTCGTGCCAACATACTGGGTGTATCATGGGTTCCATTAAAGGGAAGAAAATCAACAGTAATACCTATTACTATTATGTCGAGTCGAAGCGAATCAACGGCAAGTCCAAAACAGTTAACCAACAATACCTTGGTACCGCCGAGAAATTACTCGAAAGGGCTCGAGACACCGAGAAACCTTTGCAGGAACGTGCTCTTTACTCGGTCGAATATGATTATGGCATGGTCACGTTACTTTATGATCTGGCCGTCAGGCTTGATCTGGTAGGCATTATAGATTCTTTCGTACCAAAACGTCGCCAAGGAGCATCGGTTGGCATGTATATACTGATTGAGGCCATCAATAGGGTGGTCGCTCCTTCATCGACAACCGAACTGCAAGAGTGGTACAAGAAAACGTATCTGCCATGTATGACAAATCTCAGCGCCTCCGCCTTCTCCGCCCAAAACTTCTGGAACAACGCCAGCAAGATCAGCGAAGAAGCCTTAGAGCGCATTGAAGACGAAATCCTCTCCAAGATGCTCGAAGTTTATAATATCGATGTAACAAATTTGATTTATGATGCGACAAACTTCTTCACATACATCGACACCAAACAAGAAAGTCAACTGGCCAAGAGAGGTCATTGCAAATCGAAACAAAACGATCTTCGCGTCGTTGGACTGTCGCTCATGGTAAGCCCAGATTTCTCAATTCCGCTTATCCATGAAACTTATCCCGGCAATATGAATGATGCCAAACAATTCGCCAATATTGTAAACCGACTCAAAAGCCGCTGTAAGACGTTGTCAGGAAGGGACAACGAAGTTACTTTGGTATTTGATCGAGGAAACAATTCTGAGGATAACATTAATTTACTCATATCAGGCGACAAACCTTTTCACTATGTCGGCGGCTTAAAGAAAGGTCAAGCTCCAGATTTGTGGGCGATCCCAAAAGAGGAGTACACTCCGCTTCTGGGTGATAATTTCACTGGTCAGAGTTCATACCGCATGGAGGTAGAGGTTTTTAAACAAAAGGTGATCGGCCTAATCGTTCATAATCCTGAATTGGAAAAAGGCCAGATGCAGGGCATCCAAATTAACATCGACAAAACGAGAACAAAACTATGCGACCTACATGAAAGGTTGATGAAACGCGCCAATGGTGAAATTACAAAAGGAAAAAAACCTACTGTTAATAGCGTTAAACAATCAGTAGAGGATATTCTGAATGTCGAATACATGAAGGATATATTTAAATACGAAATTATTGAGATAGATAACAATGTTATTCTAACTTTTAACGCATCAGAATTAGCTTTGGAGAAAATCCGTCATGATTTATTGGGAAAGACCGCTCTGTTTACAGACCGAAGAGATTTCTCAAATGAAGAAATCGTGGGGGCCTACCGTAGCGCATGGCATGTAGAGCAGGCGTTTCGACAAATGAAAGACACGAATCACCTGACGGTTCGGCCTTTATTTCATTGGACTGATCACAAAATTAAAGTACATCTATTCACTTGTGTCTTGGCCTACCGAATGTGTTGCCTGTTAGCAAAAGAGCTGGCGGAACAAGGGTGGCAAACCAACGTCAACAACCTAATCACCCAAATGAGCGAAATAAAAAGAATCCTGACTTTTTTTGGCGACCTAAAAAATCCTGAAAAAGTTCTAACATATACATGTGGAAATGATTTGGCTGAACACGTTTTATCGTCATACAGACTCAGGGAAAAATACAGTTAGGCCCACAGATATGATGCCAGAAAGCTGGCTTAAATAGAAGAGTTTGTGCGATATGCAATCGCTAACTTGTAAACTTCCGCTAGCTTTTTATCTCGGTAACTCATTTTTCCGGTTTTAACGAAATTGGCGATAAAACTCGGAACCCCAGTTTGGGGCCAGTAATCGTCGAATTGTCCATTTTCGGAAAAATGAAGGATGGACCAGGGATTTAAGACGCGAGTCTTTCCGTCCCAGGAGTAGCCGTCATACCAGTCCAGGATTAGCTTTCGGAGATCGGCCATTTTAGCGCCGTCTGCCAGAACGTCATCGGCGTTTAACGTCTCCAGGGCTTGTTCCATGTATTCCTGAAACAAGGTATCCAACTCATTAATGGTAAGGCCGCAAATATCCGAATACTTGCCGCTAAGCGTCAGATCGTACAGATCGTTGAGTTCGGAAAAAATGGAAGTATGGGTAAACTTGGTCACACCGGTGATGAAAGTAAAACCCCGGCCTTCCACGGCCTTGAGGACGCCGTAAAAATTCATCAAGGTCTTTCGGATAGCCTCGGCCAGGTCGGGATTGTCAATATTGTCCTGGATCGGCTTGTCGTACTCGTCTATCAGGACGGCGACATTTCTCCCGTACTTGGCCCGAAGCTTATTTATGAGCAACAAAAATAGGTCAGATGGGGGGTAATGTCCCAGAAGCACACCTTCGGACTCGGTTATTAAGCTTGGCAAGGCTCAAACTGTTTTTAAACGTCTCCAGGCTTTCCGTCGTTACCCCATTAAGGCTCAAGCGGATGACCGGGTTAGGCGTCCAATCATAATCCGAGCCGTCTATGCAGAGCCCTTTAAAAATATCTCGTTGGCCCCGCAAGATGGCCTCAAGTGTGTCTACCAAAAGCGTCTTGCCGAAGCGGCGGGGCCGGGATAAGAAAAATGGTCTCGGCAATTGTAACAAATCACGAAGATACCGGGTTTTATCGGCGTAGATACAATCATTGGCGATGATTTCCGAAATTTTCGTCATTCCGAGGGGAAGATTTTTCATGGTATTGGCCTCTGGCCCATGGCGGAGGTTTTGGGCAATGGTACCGGCGAATGTTTAATTATCCAGGGAGAATTCACCCATTTTGTCATATAATCCATTACTCAGCCCCTGTCCGTCGTAAGTTTCTTGTAGAAACTCCGTCAATAACGATTCGGTTGGGCTAGCGTTAACTCGCCGGCTAGCGCGGAACTCTTAACGAATCCTAAAATGAAATATGACACAAATATCTCCGCTTGGCAACTGTCTGGCTGTCTGGTCATCGAGTTAGGGAGTCAGGGAGTTGTTTTGATGGCGGGCCGGAAGGCAGGAGAAAACTGTCCGGTCAGGGAATTCAAGGCCGCTTGCGGCCACGCGCCCTGGCCCACGCCTACGAACGAACAGCCCGTCTCGCCCGCCGCTCTGGCAGCCCGCGAAGAAGCAAAAAAAACGGCCGGGCCCAAGGCGGCGACCGTTTTAGTCGGGCGAGTGAGGTTAGGCTGGGAGGCCAAGCCGCGGGCTTGGGCTTACCAGCGGGCCCTCATGTGGTAGAGGATATCGACCTTAAGCTCTTCGGCCTCGGTGAAGATTAGGGCCCGTTCGGCCTTGACGTTGTTGACGAAGTCTTGGTCCTTGATGCTGGGCAGGTTGATGTCGACCGAGAGCATGGCCGCCCTGATGGAGGCTTCCAGGATGATGGCCGAGACGCCGCAGTCGCTGATGGCGCCCTTGTTGCCAAAGGGGGCCAGCTTGTGGGCCTCTTTCATGAGCTCGAGGCACTTGCGACAGACGTTGAGGGGGGCCAGAGTGGCCTTCTGGCCGGCCGCCTGGATAGCCGCCGTGCGGGCTTTTTTCTGGTCGTCGGTGTCTTTGGGCAGCTTAAAGGTGGCCATGTAATCGTCGAAGGCCTTGATGTCGGCCAAGGTCATTTCCTTGAGGGCCTCAATGCCGTCCATGAAGGTCTTGAGGATGGCGTCGTTGGCTTCCTGGTACTCTTCATAGCCTTTCTTGCCCTTGGTCAGGCTGGCCACCATGGCCCCCATTGAGGCGCCTAGAGTGGCCACCACGGCCGAAACGTTGCCGCCGCCGGGCACGTGGGCGCTGGAAGCGGCCACCGCCAGAAACTCGTTGATGGTCATGTCGTAGCTGATATTGTGGGACATGTTCTCTCTCTTTTCCCAAAGGGCGCCAGTCGGCTTGCCCCGGCCCTGGTGGGGCCGAGGCAAGATGGTTGACGTTAAGGGTGTTATGTGGATAAGGTAAATATTGCCACGGCCGTTCAAAGTCGGCCCGGGCCAAGGGTTAAGCGAGTCCCTGCAGCTGGATGGCCTTCAAGAGGTTGCTCATGATAATGCTGGTGGTAAGCGAGCCCACGCCGCCGGGAACCGGGGTCAGGAAGGCGACCACGTCGGCGGCGCCGGGTTCGACGTCACCGGTGATGGAGTTGTCGGGAAGCTGATTGATGCCGGCATCGATGACTATCTGGCCCGGGGAAAGCATGCTGGCCTTAACCAAACCGGGGCTACCGGCGGCGGCCACGACAATCTCGGCGGCCTTGGTAATCGAGCCCATGTCGATGGTTTTGGTGTGGCAGACGGTGATGGTGGCGTCGCGCTTAATGAGGAGGCTGGCCAGGGGACGGCCGACCGTGTCACCCCTTCCGACCAAAGCCACCCTCTTCCCTTTAAGTTCGACCCCGCTGCGCTGAATGAGCTCAATGCAGGAAAGGGGCGTGGCCGGGACCAGGGCCAAATGTTCCTGCCCTCCCAAAAGATAGCCGCGGTTAACCGGGTGGACGCCGTCAACGTCTTTCTTGGGATCGAGGCGGTTCATGACCAATTCTTTACGGATGTGCTTAGGCAGGGGGAGCTCGACCAGGATGCCGTGAACTTTGGGATCGGCGTTGAGATCGTCGACCAGCTTCAGGAGTTCATCTTCCTTCACTTCCTCCGGGCGGACGTGGATCTCGACTTTAATTCCCAGCTTGTCGCCAACTTTCTCCTTCGACTGGGCGTAGACCCTGGAGGCGTCGTCGCCGCCGGCCAGGATTACGGCCAGCTTTGGCAGAACCCCTTTAGCCGACAGTTCTTTGACTTTGGGGATGAGTTCCTCGCGGATGGCGTTGGCCACCGGTAAACCTTTGATGATTTGCGCGGTCATTTCAGCTCCTTACAATCGCGTTTGATTGGCCTGAATCCTCTTCCAAGGCAGGCCGGGTAATTGCGGTCCATCAAGGCCCCTTCCTGGCGGAGGGGCAATTCCCAAGCCCCGTGCGAAAAAAGGGGCATATATTCTAGCCGTCGGTCCGGACGAATAGCGCAACCTTATGAGCGCCGCCCCAGACCACGGGCGCATATTTTAGGCACCGGCCAGGGCGAAGGGCTCATATGTTATGCGCCGCCCCAGACCACGGGCGGGTTTTTAAGTGCCGCCCCGCGTAAAAAAAGTGCAAATATTGTAACGTTGGCCCGGACGAACAAAGGGCGCATGCTTTAAGCGCCGCAACGGGCCAGGGACCCGCCTTGTCCGTTAGCTTTAAACGATAAGGGTTTTGATAATGGGGCCGTCCCCGCGCGCCAAAATCTTGCGGCGAGATGATGGAAATACTTTGTCAAAATTAGTTGACAACATGTAGGTTGTGGTAGAATTATCATGTCAAGGCCAATGGGCTCGACCCACTGGCCCGGAAGCCTCCAAGCCAATAACCACGCGGCCAAGCCGGCACAAGCCTAGTACTAAGCCTTTCCGGGATCGGAGGGCCGTAGGGTTTCGCTGACAATCTATCTTTTTTGGCACTTTACCATGATCCGCTATTTTTGCCAAATATTATATTTAACCGTCCTTCCCGTAGCCTTTTTGGCCGGTTGCGTGGCCATGGCTTCCGGCCCGGATCCGCTGGTCACGGATTTTCCCGAAGGGAGTACCCTGCGGGCGGACGTTTGGCGTTTGGCCGGTTGGCTGGGTCCGGCCCAGGCCCGTTCCGCCGGGGCCAAACCGCAAGGGGATCTCTTTTGGCGGGAAGCTTTCGTGCCTCGGGGGGAGGGCTTGCCCCCAACCAGGCTGGCCATGGGTTTTTCCGACGCCCTTTCGTCCTGGCCCATGGCCCTGGAGGTGGAATGCCAAACTTCCGGACCCGACGGGACCCCGGATACGATCGTAATCACCGATGCCAGGCCCTTTGGCCAGGACAACCTCGCGGCGGAACCCAGTCCCCTCGAAACGGCCAGCGGCCCTGGGGAGACGCCGGGCCCTGGGCGCCCCAAAATTGGGCCCACTGGGCCCACTGTACCCATTGACGCGGCCGGTACCAACCAAAGGACCGACCAAAGGGCCAACCGGCACCAACCGGGGGCCGGGGACTTCACTCCGAGCCAAAGGGTACTGGAAAGTTGCTTGGCCAAGGCCAAAGAAACGTTGGCGTCAGGGCCATATTTTGAGCCCTTCGATTGGGAGCCCTTGGAGGATGGCCTTTGGCGGGCCCAGACCCTGGCCCGTTACGGACCCCGGCTGGGCACGAAAGAGATCGTTTTGGTCAGGGCCTCGCCGGACCGCTTCAGACTGGCCCCTTACCACGAATCCGAGCTGGAGACTTGGAAGAATTCCCCAGGCACCATTAAGGCCTGGGCCAAACGGCTTCCGGAAGCGCCTTTTTTGATTAACGGAGGCCAGTATTATCCAAACCGAAACTATATGGGGACCCTAAGACGCCAAGGCAAGGACATCGGCGGTCCAGAACACAAGTCCTATAAGGGCTTTTGGGTCCAGGATCCCCTCCCGGAGACTGGAAGCCCGTTGGCTTCCGATGCCCCCTCGCTAGCCTCCGACCGGCCGGCGACCGACCGGCCGGCACCCGTTAGCCCGGCAGCCGCCTTGGTGGACCGGGAAACCTTGTCGCCCGGTGAGTTGGGCCCCGAAGGCTATGGCACGGTTATCCAGTCCTACATGGTTCTGGACCGGCTCGGCCGGATCCGGGTCAAGACTACCGAGCTCTTGGCCAGTAGGGCCGTTCTCGGCTTTGATCGGGACGGCTGGGCCGTTTGCGTAGCCGTCAAAGGGGCCATAACCATGTCGGATCTGGCTCTCTTGAGCTCAAAGCTGGGCCTGGTCTCGGCCTTGGGCCTAGATGGGGGACTGGAAACACAGCTGGCCTTTAACGGCCAAAACGGCCCCGAAGTCGAATACGGTCGCCACGCCAACAATTTTTTGGGTAATTTTTTGGTTGACGATCTGAGCCCTTCGCTTCCCTCGGTCATAGCCTTTGAGCGTCTGCCCAAAGCCGAGAGCCTCCCCGCCGGCGAACCGCCTCGGGGTCAGGACGGGGGGCCGGATACGGTACCGACTGAAGGTGTGGCCGATTGAACGGACGTGTGACCGGCTGGGGGTTTGGCCGGTGAAAATGAATTGTCGATTGGCTAAGCGGAGCGGTTTTTCCTTGGCCCGCGAGCCTAGAGACTCCCCGGATTTAGCATCCTTTTTGAACCTAAACATTGTTTAATTTATGTCTTTCAACTGGTTACCTGCTTAGATAAGTGTAGAAAGATTATTTAAAGCATAATAATTAAAGCAATAAAGCTGGATTAAAAGTAGTAAAACTAATAATATTTATCTCTCTAGTTATAATATCAACGATGTTATAAAAGACCATTGTTTTTTAACTGTTAAAAAATAATCCCAGATCTAGTATAATATCTCCGAACGTGGTTGATCCAACTTGAGGCAACCGTTTTCGTTGCCAAAACTCGGATGAATCGCTTTTGGGCGGAAGAGGTCGCCCCAAGACGGGAACCGTTTACGAGTTCCCGATGGCTAAAGTTTTTGTGCTTTAAGGAGTCATGATTTGTCCGCCAACAACCGGCTTGGCCCCAAAGAGGTTTTAATCTTTACCTCAACGCCCAACGAATACCGCTCCGTTTCAGGCTATGTTGGCCGCCAGAAGTTCGAGAAATTGGCCCCGTCGGTAATCAACTGCGGAGCGGGAAGGATCCACGCGACATTTTCGGTCGCCAACGAACTGACCCCCAGGTTGGCCGCCAATACTCCCCCGATAGCCATGGTCGGCGCCGGGACTTCTGGCTCGCTCTCTCTACACCTCAAACAGGGCGACGTCATAGTTTCCAACTCGGCCATAATCACGGATTGGCGGATGGAGAACGAAGACGAGGTTTTGCTTAGCCCTTACGGCGTATTCGAATACTTGGCCCTGGACCCCCCGCATCTTGAAAAGATGGTCATCGAATGCCGCCATCCACTGATCGTGGGCCTCATGGAAAAACTTCCGCCGAATGGTTTTCAACGGGGACGCCTTCTGACTTCGGAAGCTTTCGTCAGCGGAAAAACCCGCAAGCTGAAACTTGGATCCGACTTTGGTTGCTTGGCCTGCGACATGGAGAGTGGCGTCTACGGCCACCTGGGCAATCGCCTGGTCAACGTGCCTTGGTTTAACGTCAGGGTGGTGGCCGATACCTTGGATGAAACTCTGGGCGATTATTTTGCCAAAGAACGGGACATGACTGATATTTTAGCCCAAAAAATAGTAGAAATTCTTCAAATTTTTGATTCTTCCCTTGATGAATAAGTTAACAAGTAAGATTATCAGTTTAGAAAAAAGTTTTTAAAGTACAGTCCATTAATATAATGATCAAACAGGCATAATTAACATGTGATAATTTAAATTATCGCAATTACGTAAATTTCATTCATTAAATAAATATATTTACAATGTCTAAACATTTCTGATGTGACAATAAAGACTAGCCAAAGCTTAAAAAAGGTTCTGATTAGCTAGAAAGACATAGTTTATTATTTCTTGAATATTGTCACGTCTTTTTAGAATATATTTATTTTTTGATTAAATTAATATAAAAAATTAGTTAAAACCTAGCTATATCTATCCTCTATATAGATGTAATGAACATTAATTTGTCTTTTAATTGGATAAAAAGGAGGATATTGTGCCTTTAAGACTGGTCAGTGAAGACATAGTGGCTATGAAAGTTGATGCCGTGGTTAACGCCGCCAACAACCAGCTAGCCATGGGTGGGGGAGTCTGCGGGGCGATTTTTCGGGCGGCCGGGGCTAGCGAACTGTCACAAGAATGCCAAGCCTTGGGCGGCTGCAAAACCGGGGAATCGGTCATCACCGAAGCCTATAACCTGCCGGTTAAAAAAATCATCCACACCGTTGGGCCCGTCTGGTATGGCGGCAACTCCGGCGAAAGGAAACAGTTGGCTTCCTGTTACCTAAGCAGCCTGAGGCTGGCCAAACAGCATGGTCTGATGTCCGTGGCCTTTCCCCTGATCTCCTCCGGGATCTTTGGCTACCCCCGGCAAGCCGCCGCCATGGTGGCCGTCGAGTCCATAACCGAATTCTTGGCCGAAGACCCCGACATGGAAGTCTATTTAATAATCCTGGGCTCGAAAGGCGAGTTTCTCGATGAGGATTTATTGTCCAATATCTACAAAATTGAAGCCATAAACTATGATTGCGACAATAAACCCTACGATGAGCAGCTGGGCACCCAAATCGCTAACTTGATGCTCCTAAAAGGCATAAAGCAGCCAAACCTGGCCGCCAAAGCCAACCTGAAGACAGTGGAGCTGAGAAACATCCTTTATGGGGCCGAGGTCAGCCACTCGAAACTTCTCTCCATCGCCATAGGCCTTGAGCTAGACAAGGACGAGATCGGACACCTTTTGGCCTATGAAGGTCCCTGGCCGGTGGCCGATAAACGCCTCCAATTGGCCACCTTCTTTATGGAGAAAGGTAAGACTGACATCCATAAAATTAACCTAAACAATTATGCTCTGGACTTTCAAACGCTGCCCTAACGCCGGCGAAGTTCAAGTTTAGCCCAGTTTAGGCTCTAATTTGTCTAAAAGTCTTTTTGCCTTCTGAGACCCAAAATATGAGGATTAATATTACCCAGTATCGCTATAAAGTCGCTTTATCATAACCTAGTGCCTCTCCCGCTTTTCCAAAGAGTCACTAACCAAATCGCTTCCCAAACCGACCCACTGGGCGAGGCCAGGGTAGGTCTCGCTCCAGGCCAGCCGCGTCCCGCCCGAACCCCCGCTTTACCTTGCCCAATGGCCTAGATTCTTTCCAGTTTTATCTTAACTTATCCAAAAAATATGGTTTAACCGATTTGGTAATATCCAAAGTAGACCATGACCTTTCAGCTTTAAAATCAACATTAACTATAGATTTTTATAATAAAAGCTGAAACTTGCGACTTTGCGCTAAATCTGGCCGCATCTCAAAATCATCCCAGAGGGTAAAAAGTCCCCGATTGAAATATAAAAAAGTAACTAAAGACAACTTAAACGTAAAAAAATAAAGATTAAACTTATTAAAGTCTCTTTAGCCAATCTTTAGCCTCTCCCTCTTTCTCAAGGAACCACAAACCAAATCGGCGACCAAACCGACCCGGCACACCTAGCTCTCACAAGCTTTTGAGGAGGCCGGCTACCAAACGTTTGTAAATAAATTTTATAGAACCTATACGATTTAATCGTAGCTTGTTCACAAAAAATTAACCTCTTTCCGATAAGATACTATCATGTTTTTGATTTGGTCCCAGCGCGGCGAGATGTCCGAGAGGTTTTGGAATGAACCCCGTGGAAATGGCGATTTCTTGGTGGCGCATGGATGCCACTTAGAGCCCTTGAGAGGCCCAGAGAGGCCTTTGGGGAGCTGAGACGCGTTCCTGGAAGGCCCGTGGACGGCCTGAGAGGCTCTCTGAGGCCTTGGTAGAGCCGAGAGGCTAGGGGTATAGCGGGAAGGTTGGAGGGCGCGACTGGGAGGCTGTGAGGGGCCTTGGGAGGGCCTTGGAGATCCGGGAGGTGAGACGCGTTCATGGAAGGCCCGTGGACGGCCTGAGAGGCTCTCTGAGGCCTTGGTAGGGCCGAGTGGGTGGGGGAGTAGCGGGAAGGCTGGAGGGCGCGACTGGGAGGCTCTCTGAGCGGCCTTGGGAGGGCCGAGAGGCTAGGGAGGTAGCGGGAAGGTTGGAGGGCGCGACTGGGAGGCTCTGAGCGGCCTTGGGAGGGACAGGCGGTGAGCTACACCGGGATGGCACTAATATTATGTAATTTCTCAATAAGGCACTTTTTTATGGCATCTAAAATGGGTCAGGAAATGAAAGGGTGGAATATGGGATAACTTTACAGTTTTATAATAAAGAGTAGAGAAACGATCCGCCGGCCGGAGCTTTTCGTGTTTGCGATCGACTCGTCGTCTGAAAAGGGCTCGCGATAGTTGGGAACGGTGGCACCGGCAAGCAGAGGTGACTGGCCAAGAGCCTGATATAACATAAAAATCACCGTTTAGGACAAAAAAGTTGCCTCAAATATTATTAAGTTTAAGATAAAAATTGGCAATAAAATATATGTTTTAGTGCTATAATAATAAATATTAAGAGGCTAAAGAATTTTTTAAATAAAATTATTAGCCTTGGGTTTGGATGGGGGATAAACATAACGGGCTTTCCGAATGTTGGTCAGGGGAGTGACTGGGAAGGGACTATAGTTGGGGACCGGGTAGAAATTGGAAATGCAAAAAGATATTAGAGAGATACAACGTTTGTTTATTTGGCCAGTAACGATTTTTTTGCAATGCGAATAAAGAATAGATAAAATAAAACTGGAGGTTTGATGAAGGATTGACAGACTGGGGATTGTATGGAACGATTTGGCATGATTATGCTGAATTAGGTACTTGGAATGCGGCCCAGTTTTACGAACCGCCATCGGGGTCCCAGGGTACTTCGACCCTGGGACTCCGTTTAGTCTTGCGGCCGGTTTGGAGGTAACCGGAGGGGCGGGAGTCGTGATTTGGCTAGAAGGTTGATAGGGTGGCAAAACCAGCTAAGTTGTCAGAGGTCCGCAAATTTCGTTTGTGGTTGGGGGGCGTCGTTGAACTGGGCTCACCAAGGAAGGGGCTTTGGGCCTTAATCAAGGTTGGGACAACGGAAGATTGGGACTTGTGGAATGGAATAAAATAAGTATTGAGATAGTATAAATTGGGACAGAAGTTGATTTAATTAGATAATAAAATGATAAGGAAAGGGTAAAATTTGGTTTAGGTTGGTTTAGATTGGTATAGGTTGGTAAGATTAGCGGTAGTTAGCCAAATGGGAAGATAAGACCGGGCCTGGATAATCCGGGCGAGGATGCGATGATGGCTGAAGGATTCAGACGGTATGGACATTATGTCGCCATTGGCGTTATTGTGGTGTCGTTGGTGGTGATTTTTTGGATATTGCACGAAATCGTACCAAACGAGCTGGATGACAGCAAGGGAGAGGCCACGGTCGGGAACTATCTAACCGACTTCCGAATGATCCCCGGTGTGACTGGGGACGAGGTCGAGGCCATCATGGGCTTGGGCAATCGGAAGTTGGTTTTTGGGACCCTTAGGAGCGGCAAGGCCTATACCAACTCGGACGGTTCGGATGCCGGGTTTTTGGTGAAGCTTACCCATGCCCTGTCGGACATGTTCGATTTGAACATAAGCCACGTTTTCGTGGACGAAAGCGAGCTGGGCAAGGCCTTGGCCGACGGCCGGATTGATCTGGCCTGCGAGATTGAGAAGGACGAGGGCTGGGAGTTCATCCGGACCGAGAGTCCCATTTTCAGTAGGCAGATAGGCGAGTTTAGGGTAATCAAAGACAACGACGACGCCGGGTACGTGACCGAGGATGGTTTGGTCCGCTACGGTTTCCTGGAAAACTCGGCCGTGGCCGGGCTGGTAATGAAAGACTGGGAACGGGCCATTTCGCCGGTCTATTACCAAAATTACGAAGAGGCGGCCCAGGGCTTACTGGCCGGGGAGATCGTCGCCTTTTACGATGAGTCCAACGCTTTCATATATTTTAAGCAATATGACGATATCGGCAGTCGATATTACTTCCCTTCGACCGATAGCTATAGCTATCTGATGACCGGGGATCCGACCCTAAAACCCTTGATCTCGGTCGCCCAGAAGTTTTTGGTCTCCGGGGGAGGCCGGTATTTGTTCGTCCTTCACGTCCGCAGCATGGACGATTACCGAAAAAAGTACTTCGAGGAGGCCTTAAACCCGGAACAGAAAACTTTGCTAAATGAGCTCAGGCAGTCGAGAAAACCCATAAGGGTGGCCCTGGACCCGGAGAACTACCCGGAGAGCTTTTACAATACCAGGACCAAGAGGTTTGAGGGCATCGCCGTGGACGCCTTGGAGGCCATGTCCTTGTTTACCGGGCTAAGCTTCGAGACGGTTACCGGGCCCGAAGTGAGTAGGGTCGGGTCCATAATGTTATTGCAAAACGGCGGGGCCGACGTCCTGACCAGCCTGGATTTCGATCCCCTGGACGCCAGCCGGTT
The DNA here is from genome assembly GCA_031257955.1 of Deltaproteobacteria bacterium. GTDB lineage: Bacteria > Desulfobacterota > Desulfarculia > Adiutricales > Adiutricaceae > JAIRNQ01. The sequence goes on from JAIRNQ010000275.1 coordinate 13,957, forward strand.
CATCTCCGGCCGGGTACCCTTGAGCCTGGACAAGTATGCCCTTTTGGGTAAAAGCTGGCACCCGGAGTTGTTCTTTAGCCAAGTGCCTTACGTCAAAGTTGGCCTGGTTAAATTCTTGCGCTTTAGCGACGTCTATAGGGCCAGAACCCCGGACTCGGACAACGTTATCGAGTTCGCCACCATGGACGAAGCCATCGAAGCCCTGGACTCCGGAAAGATCGATTACGCCATGGCCTCCCTAAACGTTTTGAGAAGCTTAACCAATTTTAAGGAGGAGCCGAATTATAAGCTGGCCTTGGCCTTCGACGAGGAAGAACCATCGTTTTTCCATTACGCCGCCGAAAACGAAGGGCTTCGAAATTTGATGGACGTGGCCTTGGAAATCGTGGATTTGGAAAGGATTCAGACCCTGTGGAGCGGGAAAACCTTTAACTACCGGCAAAAGTTCATTAAAGACATCTTGCCTCTGGTGGCCCTGTTTTTGGCCCTATTGCTGGCTTGGGTGGTGGCCCTGATCCGGGCCAACCAAAGGAATCGAAAGCTCAACCAAAACCTGGGCCTACTGGTGGAAGCCCGGACCGTGGAACTGGTGAACGCCCAAACCGAATTGATAATGGAAAAGGGCCTCTTGAGCCAGATACTGGATTCTTGCCCGGTCAGTCTGATCATAGCCAGGGAAAACCGCATCCTCTTCATCAACCCCTTTGCTCGGGCCTTTTTTGGGAAAAACGTTGGCGACGCTTGGTCGGATACTTTCCTCGATAAGACAATCATTCGCGATTACATGCTTTTGTTAAGCGGCGAGGAAAAGATCAACTGGAAACCCATAAGGGTTAGGAAGGCCAACGGGGAGGTAAGCGAGGCCTTGCTAAACTGCTTCTGTTGCGAATTCAAGGGGCAAAAGGCGCGAATGTTCTGGCTAAACGACGTGACCGAGCTCAGAAACAAAGCCAAGGAACTGGTCGAGGCCAAGAAAGTTGCCGAGAATAGCTCCAAGGCCAAGAGCGAGCTTTTGGCTAACATGAGCCACGAGATTAGGACGCCAATGAACGCCATTTTGGGTTTGTCGGGACTGGCTTTGGAAACCGAGCTGGACGAGGTCCAAAGGGATTATCTGGAAAAGATTACCGGGGCCACCGAGTCGCTTTTGGGGATCATTAACGACATATTGGACTTTTCCAAAATCGAGGCCGGCAAACTGTCCATGGAGATTATTCCCTTCACGCTGGAAGAGGTGCTGGAAAAGTCTTTAAACCTGTTCGTCTTTAGGGCCAAGGAGAAAAAACTGGAATTACTGTTGTCGGTCGATCCCACAACCCCAAATCGGCTCACCGGCGATCCGCTGAGGCTGGGGCAGATCATAAACAACCTTATCGGGAACGCCATAAAGTTCACCTCCCGGGGCTGCGTAAAGTTGGAGGTCGGTCCGGCCACCGAGGGGGAAGCCGAAGAGACCTTGGGGTCGGTGGTAAGGGCCAACCGGGGAATGGTTCCGCGAGGTGGGAGCGGGGAGGCGTTGGGAGACGGCCCAGGCGAGACGGGAGAGAATACCGGCGAGGCGCCCGGCGGCAAGGCCAAGATGCCCGTTCTGTTGGCGGACAAAGGGGACGCCGGGGAACGGGTGTGCTTGCGGTTCACGGTGGTGGACACGGGCATAGGGATTAATTCCGAGCAGGGGGCAAAGTTGTTCCAGGCTTTTACCCAGGCCGATTCTTCCTTTACCAGGCGCTATGGGGGCACGGGCTTGGGGCTTAGCATCAGTCGGGGCTTGGCCGAACAAATGGGCGGAAAAATTTGGGCCGAGGGCGTCCCGGGAAAAGGTAGCCGTTTTGCCTTCACCGCCACCTTCGGTCGGGTGGGCAGAAAAACCTACTCGGCGGCCCGTCCAGAGTTCAATGGCCGAAAGGTGTTGGCCGTGGACGGCTACGAACCGGCTTTGGAAGTTTTGATTAAAAATTTAAACGATCTTGGTTTTGCGGCCAGCGGCGTCGGGGGGATCGAGGAAGCCTTGCGGGTGGTTGCTGGCCCGAAGGGTCAGGGGCTGGAAGTGGTCGTAATCGCTGAGGCGGACGGCCAAGAGGTCGGTTTGGGACTGGCCGAGGAGATAGGTAAATTGCCCGCCCCCAGGCCGGCCGTGGTATTGGTTACCGCCAGCGACGTATCCAAGGCCAGGGAAGCGGCCGGGAGACTGGGAGTGGCCAAAGTCATGGCCAAGCCGGTGTCGCCCAGGGGCTTGGCCGAAGCCCTGGGGGTGGCTCTGGAATTGCCGCCGGCCACGGACCGTAAAGGCCAGGCGACCGCCAAGAGTAAAAAAGGCTTCGCTGAAATAGATAAAATTAAAGGCGCCAAGATACTCTTGGCCGAGGATAACGAAGTTAATCAGCTGGTGGCCACCAGGCTCTTGAACAACGCCGGGTTTAGGGTCGAGGTGGCCTCCAACGGGCTGGAGGCCGTGGGCATGGTCAAGGAAAACGAATACGATCTGGTTTTGATGGACATCCAAATGCCTGAGATGGACGGGCTGACGGCCAGCCGGGCCATCAGGAAGCTGCCTGGGATGGAAGGTCTGCCCATCGTGGCCATGACCGCCCACGCCATGAGTGGGGACAAGGAGGTGAGTTTGGCCGCCGGCATGAACGACCACGTTACCAAACCCATAAACGTCAAGGAGCTTTTGGTGGCGCTGAACCGGTGGATAGATCCGGCCAAGATACGAGGTGAGGCCAAGAGCGCCTGACCGGAAAATTTATGGCGTTATATCGGTAGCCGAAAAAATGAACCCGGCCTGGGAAGAACCCCAGGCCGGGTTTTTTGATTGGGGGCGAGAGGCCGGAGGTCACTCGAGGTCGTAGAGGGGGCCCTGGTTGATGGCCTTGGCCCCGATGTCGGAGCGGTAGTGGGCGCCTTCGAAGTGGATGGCCGAGACGGCCTTGTAGGCCTTGTCGATGGCCTGATTGAGGCTGTTGCCGCAGCCGGTGACGCCTAGAACCCGGCCGCCGCTGGTCAGGGAGGTTTCCACCCAGCTGTCTTTTCCGCCCTGGGAGACCTTGCGGGGGAGCTTGGTTACGCCGGCCTCAAAAACGACCACGTCGTCCATTGCCTTGGCTTCTTCGAGTCCGGTAATGGTTTCGCCGGTGGCGTAGGGACCCGGGTAGCCTTTGGAACTCATGACCACGCAGACTGCGGACCGTTTGTCCCAGCTCAGGTCGATCTCATGGAGGGTGCCGTTGGCGGCGGCCAAGAGGGTCTTGGCCAGATCGCCCTTGAAGAGGGGCATCAAGGCCTGGGTCTCGGGATCGCCGAAGCGGGCGTTAAACTCCAAAAGTTTGGGACCGGAGAGGGAAATCATCAACCCGGCGTAGAGAAGGCCCTGGAAGGGGGTACCCTCGGCGGCAAGTCCGGCCACGGCCGGCTCCATGATGGTCTCCATTATAATTTTTTCGAGCTTCGGGGTGCACAGCGGGGCCGGGGAGTAGGCCCCCATGCCGCCGGTGTTGGGCCCGCGGTCGTTGTCGAAGATGGCCTTGTGGTCCTGGGTCGAGGGGAGGGGTATCAGGGTCTGCCCGTCGGTCAGGACAAAAAAGGAAAGCTCCTCGCCGGCCAAGTATTCCTCGACGATGATGCGGCTGGCCGCCTCCATCTTGGCCAGCTCGGCCAGGGCCGCCCGGGCCTTTTCGAGGTTGCCGCAGATAAAGACTCCTTTGCCCGAGGCCAAGCCGTCGGCCTTCAGGACAATGGGGTAAGAGGCGTCTTTAATGTAGTTCTTCGCTTCGGCCGGATCGTAAAAGACCGCATAGTTGGCCGTGGGCAAGTTGTGGCGGATCATGAAATCTTTGGCGAAGACCTTGGAGCCCTCAATCTTGGCTGCCTCGGACGAGGGCCCAAAGACGGCCAACCCCTGGCTTCTCAAGGAATCGGCCAAGCCAAGAACCAACGGGAGTTCCGGGCCGATGACGGTCAGATCCGGACGCATCTCCCTGGCCAGGGCGGTAAGGCCCTCAATGTCGTCGACGGCTATGGGTTTTGTCTCCCCCAGCTCGGATAGGGCCGTGCTGCCCGGCGCCGACAAGAGGGTGACTTTCGGGTTTTTGCGAAGTTGCCAGGCCAAGGCGTGTTCGCGCCCGCCGGATCCGATTAAAAGTATGCGCATGATTCACCACCGGCAACCAAAGCCAAGCCCGACGGGCCTGATTTCGGCAAGCGTTTGATATGTTCGTTAATAGACCGTTCCAAAATAACCGCGGCGCTCCCGACCGGGGATCCGGGAGCTAGCCAGTTTGGGCCAAAACTCTGGTCTTGGGCTCAGCCCAGGACTAGGGTTTGGGCCAGTTCCAGGGCCTTGTCCAGGCCAGAGACGTCGGGTCCGCCGGCTTGGGCCAGCTCGGCCTTGCCGCCGCCTTTGCCGCCCACAACCGGGGCGATCTTGGAGATCAGATCTCCGGCCTTATGGTCGGCCAGTTGGTCTTTCCCGACCATGGCCAGAAGAAGGGCCTTGCCGTCCGGGGACTCGGCGGCCAGGACGACAACGGAATTGGGGCCTATCTTGTCCCGGACGGCGTCGCCGACTTCCCGCAAGGACTTGGGATCTTCGGCCGAGACCTTGGCCGCCAGAAAGGTAAGCCGGCCGGTCGTTTTGGCCAGTTTTACCAGAGCCGTTAAGTCCGGGCCCATGTCGGCCTTGGCCGGGCCCTTTTCCAGTTCCTTAACCCTGGCCTGGAGTTTCTTGACGCGGTCGAGGAGTTCGGAGGGCGGGGACTTCATGAACTGGCACAGCTCGCGGCTTTGCTCCCGTTGGCCTTGAATCTCCCTTATGGCCTCTGCGCCGGTCAGGCACTCCAGCCTCCTGACCCCGGCCGAAACGGCCGATTCCGAAACGACGATGAAGGTTCCCAGAGTACCGGTGGCGGTGGCGTGGGTGCCGCCGCAAAGCTCCCTGGATGGGCCCATGGAGACCAGCCGGACCTCTTCCCCGTAGCGCTCCTCGAAAAGGGCCATGGCCCCGGAGCGAACGGCGCTGTCCATATCGGTCAGCTCGGTTAGGACCGGAAAGTCGGCCCTTACGTCGGCGTTAACCAGGCGCTCGATTTCCTCCAGCTCGGCCGCCCCCACGGCCTTGTCGTGGGTGAAGTCGAAGCGAAGCCGGTCGTGGGCCACCATGGAGCCGGCTTGGCGGACGTGCTCGCCCAAGGTCAACCTCAGGGCCCGATGGAGAAGGTGGGTGGCGGTGTGGTTGGCGGCCGTGGCCAAACGGCGTTTTTCGTCCACGCTAAGGGTGGCCGGCAGGTCGGCCCGGATTTCGCCCCTTTCGACCACGCCCTGGTGAAGGAAAAAGCCCGAACCCGGGGCCTTGGAGACCTCGATGACCGAGACGGAGCCTTCGGGGAAGGCGATGTTGCCCACGTCGCCCTCCTGGCCGCCGCTGGTGGCGTAAAAGGGCGTTTCCGGAAAAACCAGCGTCACCTCGTCGCCTTCCTTGGCCGTCTCGGCCCGTTCCTCGCCCTTAAAGAGCAAATGGGCTTTGGCTTCCTGAAGGGTAAGGCTCCCGTAGCCGGTAAAGGTCTGGCTGAGGCCATTGGCCGTAAGCCCGTTTATGGCCTCAAGGATCTTGTCGGTTTTTATGGCGCCGGCTTTCCAGGCCGCCCGGCCCTTGGCCCGTTGCTCTTCCATGGCCTCATGGAAGCCAGCCTCGTCAACGATAAGATTGTTTTCCCTAGCCACATCGGCCACTAGATCGACCGGAAAGCCATAAGTGTCATAGAGTTTGAAGGTCAGCGATCCGGGAATGGTGTTGCCCTTTGCTTTTTTAATACCCTCAATGGCCTCGGTCAGGAGTGACAAGCCAGACCCCAAGGTTTCGATAAAACGTTCCTCCTCGCCGGAGACGACCTTGGAGATGTAGGCGGCGTTATCGACCAGATCCGGGAAGGCGTGCCCCAAATTGTCTATGACCGCCCCGACCATTTCGGCCAGGAAGGGTTTGGTTAAGCCCAGCTTGCGGCCATGTCGGACAGCCCGGCGGAGGATGCGCCTGAGAACGTAACCCCGGCCCAGGTTTTCGGGCCTGACCCCGTCGCCGATAAGGAAGGTTACCGCCCTCGAGTGGTCGGCGATGACCCGCAGAGAGACGTTGGTTTGGAAGGTCGGCTCGTTGGGGCCCACGGCGCTACCGTACTCGTAGGGGCAATTGGCCAGCTGGGAAATTTTGTTCAGCAAAGGCCTAAACAGATCCGTCTCGAAATTGCTTTGCGCCCCGGTTAAAGCCGCCGTCATGCGCTCCAGGCCCAGGCCGGTGTCGATGGAAGGCTTGGGTAACGGATTCATTTGGCCGGACTGGTCCCGCTCGAACTGCATGAAGACCAAATTCCAGATCTCCAGGTAGCGATCGCAATCGCAACCGGGGCCGCAGTCGGGCCGACCGCAGCCCAGCTCCGGGCCTTGGTCGATGTAGATCTCGCTGCAGGGCCCGCAGGGTCCGGTGTCGCCCATGGCCCAGAAATTGTCCTTCTCGCCCAACCTGAGAATCCGTTCATTGGGAAGACCGGCCACTTTGCCCCAGAGCCCAAAGGCCTCGTCGTCGTCCTTGTAAACCGAGGCGTAGAGCCTATCCTTGGGCAGTCCGTATTTAACCGTCAGCAGCTCCCAGGCGTATTCGATGGCCAGCTCCTTGAAATAATCGCCGAAGGAGAAGTTACCGAGCATCTCAAAGAAAGTGTGGTGCCTGGCCGTGTAGCCAACGTTCTCCAAGTCGTTGTGTTTGCCGCCGGCCCGGACGCATTTTTGGAAGGTCACGGCCCGGTTGTAGTCGCGTTTTTCCTCCCCGGTGAAGATGCGCTTAAATTGGACCATGCCGGCGTTGGTGAAGAGGAGGGTGGGATCGTCGCGGGGTACCAACGAGCTTGAGGGCACGCGGCGGTGGCCACGTTCGGCGAAGAAGTCGGTAAAAATATTTCTGATGATTTTAGAGTCCATTGAATCATTCCTAACGAACGGTTAAAAAGGCCGCTATTGGATCCCAGACTGATCTATTGGCTACCCAGGAGGCCTTTGGCTCGACCCCGGTCGGGGAGGCCGGAAAACCAAAGGCCAAACAAAGGGATCGTGACCGAAATCATTATAGCCGAAAAGGCGCCGGTCGGAGAAAAAATCGGGTAAAGCCAAGGCTCAGCCCACCGAACGGACCCCCCGATCGGCCATAGAACGGCTCCCCGATCGGCCATCGAACGGCTCCCCGATCGGCCATCGAACGGCCCCTGAACGGCTCCCCTGAACGGCTCCCCGATCGGCCATCGAACGGCCCACCGAAGGAGCGGGGCGGTGGCCCCGAAACCCAAAACCGAGGGGATAAGCCCTTGCGCCAGCGTGTCTCATGCTACTAAAGAATTCCCTCGGAGTGGCTGCGGCCTGAGAACTCGCCTAAGCCAAGCGTCGAAAGTTTCGAGACCCACGGCAATAGATCGAACGCCTCCCCAATAATCCCAGTCCACAAATACGTCGCCTCCCGAAGAACCGGGATAAAAAAAACGCGGCTCTCGATCCGGAGAATCGAAAGCCGCGATACGAGATTGGGCCAAGTCTCGGGAGGACCGGGGCTTGGCTAGTTAGTCGCGCTGAAGGGGGGTCGGGGATAAGGCCCGGGTTCCTCACTCGGCTTGGGGCGGTACCTCAACTGGCTCTTCCTTGATCCCGCTGATGGACTCGGAGACCCGTTCGGCCAGGATACCGTAGGCACCTTTGAGCTTCTCCTCAATACTGTCGGCCACTTCGGGGTTTTCTATGAGGAAGCGACGGGAGTTTTCCTTGCCGTTGCCGAGCCTCTCGCCGTTATAGGCGAACCAAGCACCGTTTTTTTCGACGATGTCCATGACCACGCCCAGGTCGATCAGCTCGCTCTCCCGGGAAATGCCCCGGCCATACAAGATCTCGAAGGTGGC
>JAIRNQ010000329.1 GCA_031257955.1 Deltaproteobacteria bacterium
GCCGATCTGGGGCCACGCCTTAAGGGGGAGCTTGAGGCCAGGCCCGGCCAAGCCTACGCCGTCTTTGGTCACAGTTTAGGGGGTTTATTGGGCTATTTACTGACCTCTAACCTTCCGGATAACTTGGCCCCCAAGCACCTATTCTTGTCCAGTACTTGCGTCCCCGGTCTTATGCCGGTGGGCCGCGACTTTATAGACATGGAGGCCGAGGAACTTTTCAGGGCCTCCAATGAGCGCTTTGGGACCATAAATAACGGTATGGGCGACAGCCCCGAGCTGATAGAACTCTTCGCCCCCGTCTTGAGAAACGATCTGGCCGCGGTCATAAACCAAAATTACGACCCCTGGCCCCATTCCCATATACCGGTCACCGTCTTCTACTCGGACAACGATATCGTCAACGGCTTGGACATGGCCAAATGGCAACGATACTTTAGCCAACCGATTGAGATAATGCCCCGGCAAGGCAGTCATTTCCACGCCTTGGAAAACCCGGACCCCATAGTCCGCAGTATTATTGAGACGCTTTCGGCGGCGTCGGCCTGGGCCTAAGTCGAAAGCCTCGAGCCCTTCGAGCCAGATCCGATATGGCCTACGTATTACATTGAGACGCTTTCGGCGGCGTCGGCCTGGGCCTAAGTCGCCAACCATGATCCCTTCGAGCCAGATCCGATATGACCAAAACCATGAGACCCTTGGCAAACCTCTTTGGAGCCTTAGCCATGTTTAAAAATAAAATAACCCTCAGAAAAGTGCTGTTCTTTTCCCCAACGATAATAATCATACTAATATGTGCGGCCATTTTGTTAAGCTTATTAGACAATACCGATCCCGGTGAATATAACGTGGCCAGCAAGCAATTGCTTAACGATGGTTTTGAATTTTACTCAACCAAAGTCTACCCCTCGAACTTAGCCAAACCGCTAAACGATATCGTTAGAAAGCGAGTCGCTTGCTACGGCACCTTCGCGCAGAACCGACTCAAGGGGGATTGTAGAAAGGAATATTTACTTTCCCTCCTGAGCTTAGGCAGCGTTAGTATTGTTGAGTCAGCGCCGAATATTGGCTCATTTCTGAACTCGGTAGGCTATTGCCCTATAATTTATAGCATTTGCCGTGGAAAAGGCTTTGATACTGTGGATTGTGAGATAATCGAGGCTAAATGCTTAGACGATTTTTTTGATCAATTTTGGCGTGGTTCCCCATATAACCAAAGTTTGTTCGAAGGGGAAAGTAAACAATAATCAAGGTATAAAAACACCTGCTTTTAGCTAGCATAGTTCGATAACAGCCTATAACTACAAGCTAAAATTTTAACTCTCAATCAACTTTAGTGGTTTTTACTGGTCTATCAACAATAATTTAGAAATTTAAGGCCACCACGATGCAGTTTCAATTATTCATAAACTAACAAATTATCATAATTTACTTTTTCTTGGTTAAGTAACTAATCAAAATTATGCCTGTTAGTATTATGTTTCTATCCAAGTGATTTTGACACATTGGCTCTTGTCCTATCGAGGTTAGGTCATATGAAGTTAAATATCGTAAACAACCTGCCCCCACTGCGACCCCCTCGCCTAGTGCCCACTCCCGCCTGCCCCTCTCGCCTGGGGCGATTAGGCGCGTTTTTTCTCCTCGTTTGGGCCTTGTGCGCTGGGCTGGCCGAAGCCCAGGCGCCAAAAGTCGGGGTCGCGACTTTCAGCCCGACCGACTTCCCCATCGTGAACCAATACGTGGGTCTGGTCCAAGGCAACAGGCAAGTCACCGTCGCGACGGAAATCGCCGGCCGGGTCTTAAGGGTCAACTTTGACGAGGGTTCATGGGTAGAGCGGGGTAAGATCCTCTACGAGATTGACAGCCAAACGGCCGCCCCAAGGGTCCAGGGGGCCCAGGTGGCCGTGGACGACGCGCGGCTAAAGCTCGATTTCGCGACCGAGCATTTGGCCAGGTTAGAGAACTTGTTCTCCAAAGGCGCCATCGCCAAGGACGAGTTCGAGTCCGCCAAGACGGCGCGGGAGGGTGCCTTAAACCAACTCAACGCGGCCAACGCCGTCTTGGACGAGATCAAAGCTCAAGCCGATCTTACCCAGATCAAGGCCCCCATCGATGGTTACGTCGGCCTGTCGTTAAAACGGGAAGGCGATTTGGTGGCCCCGGGCGATCCATCCTCGGCGGCCATGACCACGGTCGAGGACGTGAACAATGTCAAGGTTACCTTCTACATCCCCGAAAACCACGTCCGCCGCTACCGCGACCTTAGCGAGGACTTCGGCGTCGACCTGGACGGGCCTTACGAGACCTCGTTAGACTTAGGCGACGGTAAGATCTATCCCCATTACGGGGTTTTGGAATACGGGGGCGGTCGGGTGGATCCCAAGACCGGGGTCGTGCTGGCCAGGGCGGCCTTTCCTAACCCCGATCTTTATCTTTTCAGCGGCCAGATAGTCAGAATCAACGTCACGATTATGATCCTGCCGGGTGTCTTGGCCATACCCCAGACCGCCTTTATCCACGATCCCAAGGGCCTGACCCTAGCGGTGGTAGGCCAGGACGGAATCGTCGAATTTAGGCCGGTCAAGGCCTTGGGGCCCATCAATACTTACTTTATCTTACGAGACTCCGAGACTCTCAAGGAAGGCGAGGCCGTGATCGTGGAGGGCCTCTCGAAAGTCTGGCCCGGCCAGAAGGTGGACGTTGAACCCGTTGAATTAGCCTCTAGCCGGCCCAACGTCGTCCCCGGAGAGCCCAGTGCCGCCGCTCCCGACGCGTCCAGCGACGCCCCCGGAGAGGCCAGCGCCGCTACCGAAGCGCCCGGTACCGAGCCCGCAACGCCCAGTGCCGCCGCTCCCGAAGAGCCCAATGTTGAACCTAGCGAGGGCTCCTAGGCCGTCGCCAGGGAGCGCTCCAACGTTAACCTTGGCGGGTCCGGGTTAGGCCGCGGGGAAGGAAGTGAGTTAAGGTGAACCCACAATCCAAAAACCTTTATTTCGCCCTAAAGCGCCCAATACTCTCTGGGCTATTACCGATTTTGATCCTGGCCATGGGTTTGCTGTCTATGGTCAGATTGCCCATAAACCAATACCCCGATCTGGTTCCGCCTTCGGTTTCGGTGTCGGCCGTCTTTCCCGGGGCCTCACCCGACGTCATCTCCGATTTGGTGGCCAAACCTTTGGAACAGGCTTTGGGGGGACTGCCAAACCTCTGGTATACCCTTTCGACCAGTTCGGCCAGCGGTCTTATGACTTTGGTGGTTACCTTCGAACTCGGTTTGGACTCCGAGACGGCCACGACTCGGGTCAACCAAAAAGTCCAATCGGCCATGGCGGAACTCCCCGAGGAAGTCAGACGCCAAGGTGTAACCGTCTCCTCCGGGAACGGCAGTTTGCTGCAGATCGTCACCTTGGCCTCCACCGACGGTCGTTACGACAGTTTGTTCCTCAACGATTACATCGTCAGAAATATCTTGGACAACCTTCGGCGGGTGAACGGGATCGCCTCGGTCGAACTCCTAATCCCCGAGGAAAGGGCTCTTCGGATTTGGTTCGATCCGGCCAGGCTGGCCGTGGCCGGCCTGACGGCCGGGGATCTCGTCGCTGCCATACGGGAACAAAACTCCCAGTTGGCCGCTGGCTCCTTCGGCCTAGAGCCAGCCCCCGGAGGTGGTGGGTTAACTTGGTTGACAAATACCGGCGATCGGTTTGACAGCCCCGAGCAATTCGCCGATATCATCGTCAGGGTTGGACCGGAAGGGCAACTGGCCCGACTGGGAGATCTGGCCCAGGTTACCTTGGGCGCGGCCGACTACAGCGTTAGGGCTAGGCTGGACGGAAACCCGGTCGCGGGTGTCAGCGTGAGTCTCATGACGGGGGCCAACGCCCTGGATGTGGCCGATAACGTAAGGGCCATCATGGACGAGGCCGCGAAGAACTTTCCCCATTCGGTTGAATACGCCATACCTTACGACGTGACCAAATTCGTGAAACTGTCCATTGAGGAAGTCTACCATACCCTCCTAGAAGCCTTGGTTTTGGTGGTCTTGGTCATATTCGCCTTTCTCCATCGCTTAAAGGCCACCCTTATCCCCGCCGTGACCGTGCCCATATCCATTGTGGGCGCCATGGTCGGCCTCTACGCCTTGGGTTTTTCCATCAATCTTTTAACTCTTTTCGCCCTTGTCCTGTCGATAGGAATCGTGGTCGACGACGCCATCGTGGTCCTGGAAAACGCCGAGAGGATACACTCTTATGGCGACACCACCGTGAAACAGGCGGTAAACCAAGCGATGGCCGAAGTGGCCTCCCCAATCATAGCTATCGTTTTGGTCTTAGCCGCGGTTTTCATTCCCCTGTCTTTCGTCGGTGGGCTGACCGGCGAGATGTTTAAGCAGTTCGGCCTAACCATAGCCCTGTCGGTGGCCATCTCGGGCCTGTTGGCCTTGACTTTGACCCCTATAATGTGCGTAAAACTCATGGGTCAAGATAAAAAGCCAGGCCGGGTGGCCCTTTTTATCGAGAACATTTTCGAGTGGCCTTTCGCCAAGGTGACCTGGCTCTACTTGGTTCTGGTCCAGTTTTTCCTCAAGAGAATATATCTGGCTTTGGTCCTGGTCTTGGTCTCTTTCGCGGCTTTGTTTTTCCTTTTCAGAGCCGCGCCCCAGGGTTTGGTTCCGGAGGAGGACCAGGGTTACCTGATTACCATGGCCCAGTTACCGGACGGGGCCTCAATGCCCCGGACCGACGGTGTCCTAAACCGGATTTCCGACCGGCTGGGACAAAACCCCAACGTCGAAACCATCCTGACTATCGCCGGGCTGGATCTCTTGGGTGGGACCGGCTCCAAGGGCGACACTGGGGTGGCCTTTGTCATCCTTAAGGATTGGGACCAAAGGAAAACGCCGGACTCGTCGGCCAACGCGCTGGCCTCGGCGATCTTCCAGGAAAATGCCCAAGGCGCGGAAGGGTTCGTGGCCGCCTTTAACCCACCGGCCATAATTGGTCTGGGCACCGTGGGCGGCCTAGCCGGCTATTTGATGGCGCCGGAAGGCGCCAAACCGGAAGAGATCGTCTTGGAGGCCGGCAAATTCGCCAGGGCCGTCTCCGAGAACCCGGTTCTCCTGGGCTTAAGCCCGAATTTGTCCATCTCCACCCCGACCGTCGCTTTGGAATTGGATATCGACAAGACCAAACTAATGGGAGTCTCGCCGACCGACGTCTACCAAACTCTGGCCGCCGGGCTTTCGGGCGTTTACGTCAATGACTTCGTCTATGAAGGCCGGACCTATCGGGTCATCCTTCAGAGCGACTCAAAATACAGGGAAAAGCCGGACGACCTGGACCAATATCTCGTCAAGAGCCAAAACGGCTCGATGGTCCCCTTGTCCGTTCTGATCGACCGAAAGATCTCGGCCGGGCCGTTTAGCCTGAACCGGTTCAACTCCCGTCCCGCCGCCGGGTTCTCGGCCAGGGCGGCCGAAGGTCGCTCCAATCTTGAGGCCATCGCCGCCGTTGAGGAAGTGGCCGCCGAGGTCCTACCCGATGGCTGGGGGATTGGCTGGAGCGGGAGCTCGTTTCAAGAAAAGGTGGGCGGGGGCACCAATTACCTGGCCCTTCTTTTGGCCTTGGGCTTGGTTTATCTAATCCTGGCCGTCCAATACGAAAACTTGATCCTCCCGTTGGTGGTCCTTTTTTCCACCCCTTTCTCGCTGATCGGGGCCATCGCCTCAGTCCTCCTGATGGGAGCGGAAAATGACGTTTACGTCCAGGTCTCCATGGTCACCCTTCTGGGACTCTCGGTAAAAAACGCCATACTGGTGGTGGAGTTCGCCTATGACGAACAGAAAAAAGGCCAAGACGCCTTCTCCTCCGCCCTGGAGGCGGCCCAAAAACGTTTCCGGCCCATTGTCATTACCTCCCTGGCATTTATCCTGGGCAGCCTGCCACTTTTCCTGGCCACGGGCGCCGGGGCCGCCGCCAGGGTAGCCTTGGGCGGAAGCGTCATTGGCGGCATGGTTTTGGGCACCGTCGCCGCCCCCATTCTTGTCCCGGCCATGTACACTTTTTTTATGAAAAATTTCCAGCCCAAGACGAGCCTACCCACTGAGACGGAAACGGCCTAAGCGGACAAGGCCCGCCCAAAACCGCCTGAACGCCCCCGAGACGCCGAGCCTCTCGGGGGCCAGGGGCGCAGACCCATCATCCAGTTCCGGCCCAGCTCCATTCCAGCTCCGTTCCAACCCCAGTGCTGGCCATAACCCCAGCGCTCAAGTTCCACCCCTGTAAAGGCCGAAACTCTCCAAGCCCGCTTCGTTTCTTGCCCCGGCCACCCAAGCGAGAATTCTTGGCATAACCCCAGCGCTTAAGTTCCGATACGTCCGACGATAGAACCCTTTGCGCTCAAGCTTCGCACCCAAACTGGGTTGTTCCAACCCCAGTCTTGGGCATAACCTCAGCGTTCAAGTTCCGGCACGGATGGTGGCGGTTCCC
>JAIRNQ010000035.1 GCA_031257955.1 Deltaproteobacteria bacterium
GTCAGGGCGTAGAGCAGCTTCTGTGGCACGGCCGCCAGGACCAGGGCCAACTTAGTGGGCACGGCCTGGAGGGATCCCAGAAGACTGGAGAGCAAGGCTTCGCGAGAAGGCAACGCGGCTAAGGCTTGAATCTGGGCCGGGGTCAGGGTCTGGTTGCCCAGGATGCCGCCCTTGATGGCGAACTTATTTTGCTCCTTGGCGAACTCCTGAAGTACCTTGGCCAACGCCGCGGGGTCTTCCCTGGTGAAACAAAAGCCGTTGTTGCCGACCAAAAGGGCGTCCAGCTTCTCGGCCGACTGGCCTTGGCTGGCCAGTTTGGCCAGGGTGTTTTTAACCACCCGATACTGGCCACCGGTTTGGCGGACCTTGCCGCGCAAAGCGGCCATGGTAGCCACAGGCAGCGACTTAAAGTCGGTAACGAAGACGGCTTTGGCCGTGGCGAAGTCTTCTTTCAAAAGACCGACCACGGCTTCTTTCTTGCTTTTATCCACCTAATCATCCTCCTTTCTTAGGCTTTTGTCGGCGTCCCAAAAAAGGGCGCCGGATTTTTCGGCCCAAGCAAGGTGGCTACGGCAACCACGACCTCGACCGGCGGGCAGGCCCATTATGCCTACCGAAGACTCTTTTAGTCACATAATGAGACTAAATTAGACCTAAGTAGGCTACCGGTTGTCTTTGGTCCGAAAATTCGTTTAGCCCGTGACAAAGCCGCGGGCTAAAATAAACTTAATAAACCGTCATAAGGGTTTATTTTAATCTAACTAACGTATTAAGGTTTGTAACTTTCTTAAACTATGCGTTTAAACCAAATAGGCTTTGAGATCTTTAACCAACAAGGGATCGATCTTTATCCCCGGGCCCATGGTAGTGGACATGGCAATGCCCTTTATGTAGGCCCCTTTGGAAGTGGTCGGCTTCAGGCGCTGGACCTGATCCAGGAAGGCCGAGACGTTGGCCAAAATCCGGTCCTTGGGAAAGGAGACCTTGCCCATGGGGGCGTGGACGATGCCGTTTTTCTCGACCCTAAAATCAATCTTGCCGGCCTTGAGTTCTTTTACGGCCGTGCCCACCTCAAAGGTGACCGTGCCCAGCTTGGCGTTGGGCATCAGGCCCCTGGGGCCCAAGATCTTTCCCAGCCGGCCGACCAGGGCCATCATGTCTGGCGTGGCCACGCTCTTATCGAACTCCAAAAAACCGCCCTGAACCTTCTCCACCAGATCCTCGGCCCCGACCACATCGGCCCCGGCCTCGGTGGCTTCCCTTTCCTTGTCGCCCTTGGCAAAGACGGCCACCCTGACCGTCCGGCCCGTTCCGGCCGGCAGGGCCACGGTGCCCCTGACCATCTGATCGGCGTGGCGGGGATCGACGCCCAGGCGAACGGCAATCTCGACCGTTTCGTCGAACTTGGCCTTGGGCGTTTCCAACAAAAGGTCCACGGCGTCTTCAAAGGTGTATTTCTTAAGGCGATCGACCAAGGTGAGGGCTTGTTGATGTTTCTTGCTGGCGGTCATAAAATCAACCCGAAGGATGCCCCCGTCGGCCGGGGGGAAATACTCCCGGCCAGTGGCCGGGGACATATAATAATCTCTACCGTATCGCTTTCTGAAGCGTTGACTGCCTAGTCGCCAAGGCCGTTCCGGCCCAGCCAGTTGCCGGGCCGGCCTTTTCCTGGCCAGCCGTCTTACTTGAGGACTTCCAGACCCATGCTTCGGGCCGTGCCGGCGATGATCTTCTTGGCCGCCTCCAAATCGTTGGCGTTTAGATCCTCCATCTTTTTCTTGGCCACTTCCTCCAGCTGTTCCTGGGTAATTTGGCCAACCTTGGTCCGTCCCGGGGTGCTGGAGCCGCTGGGCAGTTTGGCCGCTTGCTTGAGCAACACCGCCGCCGGCGGGGTTTTGGTGATGAAGGTAAAGGATCTGTCGGCGTAAACGGTAACGACCACCGGAATGATGGTCCCGACCTTGTCCTGGGTTTTGGCGTTGTAAGCCTTGACGAACTCGCCCGGATTTACGCCGTGCTGGCCAAGGGCCGGACCAACCGGCGGTCCCGGCACGGCTTGCCCAGCGGGCAGCTGTAACTTTACCTGGGCCAAGACTTTCTTTGCCATTTATCGGTCTCCCTAACCTTTGTCGTTCAACGGGCTACCCAAGGGGCCATCCGTGAACCATATATCATGCCATGAAACTTGATTCTTGTCAACAAATATTTTTCCCCGTCCAATGGCCGGGGACATTTCCACCGCGTTGGCCATCAAGCCCCCACCGGTCTTCGGTGTTGGCTTCCAACAAATTGGATATGGTAGCACATTTTGCCCATAGGGTCAAAAAAAATTCCACCTGTGCAATTGGATGAGGTTAAGCCGCCAGATAACGCTGTAGCTCTTGAATTTCTTGTGGAGTTAATTTAGGCATAATAATGTTCAGTGAATTTTAGCTCGATGATTTATCTATGGATAAAAGTAAGTAACTAGTTTTATCGGATTCTTCTGAAGGAGAAGTGGCTAATAGTTTAGCTAGAACATTAGTGCCTAAAGGAATAAGTTTCAAGCCGATTATTCCACTTTCGGAAATTTGACCAGAATAAGTTGTAGATTCTGTTTGAATCATAAAAGATTGTTTTTTAAGATTCCCCATCATTAAAATCCCTTCAACAGAGATTTCCTCTTCAACTACTTTTAGTGTTGAAAAATTGTAATAAAGGAGTTGTTTTAGTTCTCTAGCATTATCAGGAGTTATTTTAACTGAAAAAGGATGATTTCTAGTTCTAGTGCCAATAATGATATTATTGTCAGTAACAAAATTTAAAAATTCACGATAATAGTCTTGAAGTCTGGTAGACATAGAAGTTAAATCTAAATCATCTGAATCATCTTCTCCAGCAAAAAGAGATAAAAATAAGGCTTCTCCAGCTCTTTCCTTGGTATTACTGAGTAAATGGGGAGAGAAATGATCATTAGCATATTTAACATGTATGCAGAAAGAAGAAGGGGAAAAAGATGTGACCAATAACTCATTTTCTGAAAGTAACTTTTTGGTGAAACGAGTACGACTGGATTTGCTCCCGCGAGCAAATTCACCAGTTGCATATCGCAATTTTTGAACTTGTTCAATAAATTTGCTTAACATAGAAGCAGGTATCGAATGCTCCTTAACAGGAGCTCCTTCTATAGTTAATTCAATATCAGCCTTTGATTCCAACATTTTAGCTGCTTTTAATTCTTCTAAGAGTTCTTGTTTATGGGATTCGAGCGAATTAAAAAATAACCTTGATGGAAAATCAATATTTTTATCTTCTGAAGTAGTTATTAAGTCTTCTAAATCGGCTAATTGCTCAGTAATTATTTCAACAGAGCGAGGAATATTATCATTGTCTTTCAAAAACATTATACTAATCCGATAGATAAGGAAGATAGGAAAACTACTTTTTGTTGACTTCTAACGCTACAAAACCTTTCGATTGGTTATTACGATTATGTCCAAACCATTTCTTCCAATACGTGATACTATTGTGATATTTATAATTAAATATATGTTCATCTGGAAATTTAATTATAGAAAACGGATGAGTTAAATATTCTTTTTTCATTTCATTTTTATTTTCAAAATACCTATTCAATATTATCTCAAAGTTAAATGTTAAATTTAGAATATCATCAAATGGAATAATAACGGCAACATCTACATCGTTAGGGTTTGTTTTACTTTCAACAAAAGAGCCATCAATCCAATGGATCGAAGAAAAGAATTGTTGAAGTTTTTGTCTGAAAATTCCATATTTTTCTGCGATTTCATGTCTGGTAGAGGAATCTGGAAAAGATGTTACGAAAAAGGCTTGAAATTCAGATTCCGTTATGGGATGAATTCCTTCTGGTAAAACTGAGTAGTCGTAGTCTGGTATTTTTACAAAGGATAAATTAGGATTATTGGGCATATGTTTTATACAGTATAAGTAAATAAACTTTAAAGTTTCAAAAATAAAGAAATTGGAGTAAAACTCTTGAGATAATTACTGATATCTTTGAGAAGTCAATTTATAGCAACTATTCCAGAGACAGAAAAAAATTCCCGCAGCCCCTATCGGCGCGGGTTTTATGGGCCACTTTGTCAAATTGCCCAGCTACTCCACCGGGCCAGCCCGGGAGAGCCACGAGGCTCGACACCGTGTCCGCCAGGGGCCTCCAGGGGCCGCCAGCCGGCGGCCGCGGGGCCCAGGCCCTCAGCTGGTTTTGTCGGCCTGGATGAAGTCCAGCTCGACCGGGGTGGGCCGGCCAAAGATGCTGATGAGGACCCTAAGCTTGCCCTTGTCTTCGTTGACTTCCTCGACCACGCCGGTGAAGTTGGTAAACGGGCCCTCGACAACCTTAATCTCGTCGCCTTCCTCAAAGTGGAACTTATGCTTGGGTTTTTTGGTCCCTTCCTCCATCTGGGTAAGGACGTTAAGGGCCTCGTCGTCGCTAATCGGCATGGGTATGTTTTTGTCGCCCAAAAATCCGGTCACCTTCGGGGTTTCCTTAATGGTGTGCCAAGTAAGATCGGTCAGCTCCATGCGCACGAATATATAGCCCGGGAAAAGCTTTCTGGTGGAAGTTCGCCGACCGCCCGCCTTGGACATCTCCATGACGTTTTCCATCGGCAGAACCACGTCGGTTATCAGCTCTTCCAGTTTCAGTTTTTTCACGCTCTCTTCCAGGGCCTGCTTGACCCGGTTCTCGTAACCCGAGAACGTGTGCACTACATACCATTTATGGGCCACTTTTTTTCTCGCTAATCCATTGCCCACCCAAGCCAGCGCTTGGGCCATGTCCCCGCCCAAGTCTCAGCTTGGGCCTGTTTTCCGTTTTCCCGTAAACCATACGGATAATTACGGGGCCAGAACAATAACGCCTATAATTTTAGCTTTAAAACGATCGTCAGCAAAAGCTCCCTTAGACCGTCCACCACGGCCAAGTTGATTAAGCTGTCAACCACGAACAGGTACAGGGCCGACACTACCACGAAAACCAGAAGGCCACCGGTCGAGTGAATGGTTTCCTTGCGGGTGGGCCAGTTGACCCGGGTCAGCTCGCGTTTGGCTTCCTTAAAAAAGTTTATGGAGCGCTGGAATTTGTTGGGCGGCTTAACCTCTTCCTGCTCCTTCTTGGGCTTGAACCTGGGGGGGGCCGGCGCTTTTTTGGGCTGGGCCTTGACGGTGGCCGGCGCGGCTTTGGACTGGGCCTTGGCGGAGGCCGACGCGGCTTTGGGCGACTCCTTTACCAGTTCCAACGAAGGGGCCGGCGCTTTTCCCAGCTCGACCGCTCCGGTGGCCGTAGCCGTATCCGGGTTTTCCTGGCCGACGGCCAAATCGACCGCGGAATCGGGGTTTTTGTTCTGTGCCTTGCCCGGCCGCTGAACCGGTTGACCCTGAGCCGCTTGCTCGCGGGAGGCCTTGTTTTTGCGATGCTTGGTCATTGGGGTTTCAATCCGGTGGTGGGGTCCACGGAACGGGTCCGAGGTTTGGGAGCCGGTTGGCCCACCGTTTTCCCGGGCCGGCCAAGCCGGCCCAAAGGGCGCGAAAAGCCCCAGGCCGGGGCTAATCCACGATTATTATAACGCGTGACCGAAATCCGAAGGTTTCTATGGCCGAAACGTTGGCAGGCCAGGAGGGACTCGAACCCCCAGCCCCCGGTTTTGGAGACCGGTGCTCTACCAATTGAGCTACTGGCCTACGTCAGAGCCAAACCCCCGGAGCGCCTACTTGACCTCGCGATGAACGGTGTGGCGGCGATCGAAGGGGCAGTATTTCTTGATTTCCAAGCGGCCCGGCGTGCGCCTTTTATTTTTGGTGGTGGAATAGTTTTTGTTTTTGCACTCGGTGCACTGCAGTTGGATGATGTCCCTAGGCATGTTTGCCTCCCCCGCCGTTTATCGTCGCCCGGCTATAAGGGACGGGCCCTTGTGGCCGGCGGTATTTCAGTTGCGTCGTTAAGCGACCGTTCTTTGGGCCAACCGATATAATCGGTCGGCCAAAGGTTATCGATCTATCATTTGTCGCCCAAGGGTCACTCGCCCAGTGGCGTCACTCTATGATCTCGGAGATGACCCCGGCGCCCACGGTCCGGCCGCCCTCGCGGATGGCGAAGCGCAGTTCCTTTTCCATGGCTATGGGCATGATCAAGTTAATGGTGAAGGTGACGTTGTCCCCGGGCATGACCATCTCCACGCCCTCCGGGAGGCTCACCACCCCGGTCACGTCCGTGGTCCTAAAATAGAACTGCGGACGGTAGCCGTTGAAGAACGG
>JAIRNQ010000058.1 GCA_031257955.1 Deltaproteobacteria bacterium
CCGTGGCCGCCCAGGACTGGCCGACGCCCATTTTTGAGATTTAGGCCCTCGCGGGAATTTATCGGCCTTGGAAAAGGCCGAGGAATAAGGCCCCGACCGGGACGGTTGGGGCGGTTGAGGAAAAAGTGAACTACTACGTAACCACGCCCATTTATTACGTCAACGCCAAGCCCCATCTGGGGCACGCCTACACCACCATCGTCAACGACGTGTTGGCCCGGTTCCATCGGCTTGACGGCTACGACAGCTATTTTTTGACCGGCACCGACGAGCACGGCGACAAGATCGTCCGGGCCGCCCAGGCCGAAGGCCGGACCCCCCGGGAATACGTCGACCAGATCAGCTCCCTCTTCAAGGCCGCCTGGCCGGGGCTCGCGATCTCCAACGACGATTTTATCCGGACCACCGAAGAGAGGCACAAAACGGTCGTCTCCCGGTTCATGGATCTGGTCAACCGCAACGGGGACATTTATTTCGGCGAATACGGCGGGCATTATTGCTTCGGCTGCGAGCGTTTTTACACGGAAAAGGAATTGGTGGACGGCTTGTGCCCGGACCATCAGGTCAAGCCCGAGTACGTGTCGGAGAAGAACTATTTTTTTCGGATGGGCAATTACCAGGACTGGCTCATCGATTACGTCAAAGCCAACCCGGACTTTATTAGGCCCGAGCGCTACAAGAACGAGGTGTTGGGCTTTTTGAAGGACCCCTTGGAGGATCTGTGCATCAGTAGGCCCAAAAGTCGCCTGACCTGGGGCATCGACATCCCCTTCGACGACGATTTCGTGACCTACGTCTGGTTCGACGCCCTGATTAACTACATCTCGGCCCTGGGCTGGCCGGACGGCGAGCTTTACCACAAATATTGGCCGGTGGCCCAGCACACCATAGCCAAGGACATCTTGAAGCCCCACGCCATCTACTGGCCGACCATGCTCAAAAGCGCCGGCCTTCCCATATACCGACACTTAAACGTTCACGGCTACTGGCAAATTGGCTTTTCCAAGATGAGCAAGAGCGTGGGCAACGTGGTCGAGGCCCTGACCATGGCCGATAAATACGGGACCGACGCCTTCAGGTATTTTTTGGCCCGGGAGATGACCTTCGGCCTGGACAGCGAGTTCTCCGAGGATCGGCTGGTGGAGCGCTTCGACAGCGATCTGGCCAACGATTTGGGCAACCTCTGGCAGAGGTCTCTGGCCATGATCAAAAAATTTAGCGGCGGGCTCATCCCCACCGGGCCCGAAGCCGAAGGCCAGCCGGACGAGCCGGAGTGGCGGGGCCGGGCCGAGGATCTGATTTCGGCTTGGCGTTTGGCCTTCGACTCGGTCAACCCCCGGGGGGCCATGACCGCCGTTTGGGAATACGTCGGGCTTCTCAACAAAACCATAGACTCCGAGGCCCCCTGGGCCCTGGCCCGGGATCCGGAAAAAGCCCCGCGGCTGGCCGCCGTCTTGGCCCGTCTGGCCGAGGGCCTGGCCCTGGTCTCGGCCCTCTTTTGGCCGGTCATGCCGGCCACGGCCGAGGCCATGTGGACCCGCCTGGGTCTGGATCCGGCGGCCATGTCCACCGACCCCAAGACCATCCGGGAAAAGCTCGCGAGCGGCCGGCCCCCGACCGTCGGCGAGGCCTTCTTTCCCCGCATAGACGCCGAGGGCAAGGCGGCCGGCAAGGCCGCCGGCCAGGGACAAGCCCCGGGAGGGACCAAGGCCCCGGGAGGGACCAAGGCCGCGGAGGGGGCCCAGGCCGCCGAGGGCGGGCCGGGCGACGGTGGCGGGGAACCGGTCGGCATCGACGAGTTCCGGCGGCTGGACCTGCGGGTGGCCAAGGTCGAGGCGGCCGAGCGGGTGCCCAAGAGCGAGAAGCTCATCAAGCTCTCTCTGTCGCTGGGCCAGAGCCAAAGGACGGTGGTGGCCGGGATCGGCAAGCGCTACCGACCGGAGGAGCTGGTCGGCCGGACGGTGGTAATCGTGGCCAACTTGGCCCCGGCCAAGCTCATGGGCCTAAAGTCCCAAGGCATGGTCCTGGCGGCCACCGACCCGGACGGCCGTTTGGAACTGCTTAGCCCCGGCGACGCCGCCCCGGGCTCGAAAGTATCCTGAGGTCCCCCGGCCTCTGGGCCGGGGCTAACCCCAAAGGTCCCCTTGGGGGTCCTTTGGGGCTATTGGGTGTGGTTTAAGGTTAGCGATAGGGACTCGATGATTTTATGGGGAGGTCAATTTCATTGTCGGCGTTTTATTTGGCCAAATCCAACGTTGTTTGACTTATAATTAAAAGACAAATATAGCCGTTCTAAGCTACTTTCACGTTCAACAAAGTTTCCAAAAAAACCGATTAATAATTTAGATTGCCATTCATTGGCAACCGAAAATATTTCTTCCGTTCTCTTAAGTAGGATCACGCCCAACTAACATAGAGAATATTTTCTTCACCTGCCTAAAGCCCACCCATTTAGTTCCGGGATCAGGCCATCTATTACTTCCTTCAATCAAACCAAAAGCTCTATTGTGAACGGAAAATCTTTTATTGCGTGTAAAGCGCGCTTGACCTTGAGGAGGCAAACGGAGAATGGTTGCGACTTGGTTAAGGAATCTTGATTTTATTTAGATTGTAGTCTAATATATGTTCACGTGGCCCCCAAGCCTCCCAGTTAAGGGACGGTTGGGCCTCACCCCGAGCGCCCCTTCGACGGGCGGCCGGGTTCGAGCGGTCGGGCCGGCCAGGGCCAGCGCCTGAAAAAGGGCCCCCAAAATTCACATTTGGAGTTTGTCAAATGAAAATGAAAATTAATGGCACCGCGTTCGTGAAGGCCAGAGAGTCCCATCTTTTAGGGGTTTTGGAGTTGGCCAACAAGGCCGACGTCACCTTTAAGACCCTTAGCCGGGTCGAAAAGGGCCAAAGCGTCAAACAAGTCTCCCTGCGCAAGGTGATCAAGGCCTTGGGGTTGACCATCGAGGAGGCCTTTGCCAAGCGGATGGTCATCATGGAAAACGACGAGAAAAAATAATCGGCCCAGCCGGCGCGCGGTTTTTGGGGCCGGTCCGGACCCTTGGCTGGCGAAAATCTTTGGCCCGGACCGCGACGGTGGGGCAGGGGACGAGTGTCCTTACCGCCCGCCGCGGCCAATGGGCCTGGGGAGGGGCCCCGGAAGCGGCCAATGGGCCCGGGGAGGGGCCTCGGAAGCGGCCAAACCGGAATGGCCGTTAGCGGGAGTGCCTTAGGCGCCTGGCTTCCGGCCAGGCCGGGGGCCGGGGCTAGCTCGGGGGCTTGGTTAAATCGGGACGCCGAGGCTTTTGCCCCCCCTGTGGGGGGCGCGATTGGTGCGGCGGACATAAAGCGCCTTTTGGGCCAATGGCCCAAACGCGTGGCCAGGGAGGTTTTGGCGGCGCCTTTTAGCCCCAAAAACCTTTTTTTATGGCCCGATTCGGAATTGGGGCCACCGGGGGCCCGGTTGGGCGGGCGGCCGGGGCGGTGGGCGTTGGGGTTAAACAGATCGTTTTTTTTTGATCCTTTGGGGCCCGCGGGCCCCATTTTCGGGTATCCGCATGAAAGTCATCGTGGCCGGGGCCGGCGAGGTCGGCTATAACATCGCCCAAAGGCTCTCCCGCGACAAGGTGGACGTGGTCTTGATCGATTGCGATCAAGACCGTTTGGACGCCGTGGTCGATACCTTGGACGTCCAGACCGTTTGCGGTTCGGCCTCCCACCCGGACGTCTTGGCCGAGGCCGGCCTGGAAGGGAGCCATTTACTGGTGGCCGTTACCTCCAGCGACGAGATAAACGTTCTGGCCTGCCGGGTTTCGCAGATCATGGCCCCGGAGGTTAGGCGGGTGGCCAGGATTAGGGACCCGCTTTTATACAAGGCCGTAAACTCCGCCGATTTGAAGGAGGGTCTGGGCCTTACCAACGTCATCGACCCGACCACCTTGACCGTGGACAACATTTTGGACTTTCTGGATCTGCCCGGGGCGGTGGACGTCATCAACGTCGGCGGGGCCGGAAGGCTCAAATTCGTGGGCCTCAGGCTCCCCCGGCAACACCCGGCGGTGGGCAAGTCCCTCTCCGAGGTCCTGCCCCGCTCGGAAGGCATAAACCTTCTGGTGGTGGCCATCTACCGCAACCAACGGGTCATCATACCCACCGGGAACACGGTCTTGAGCGGCCGGGACTTGCTTTACATGGCGGCCACCGACGCCCATTTGCCGGAAGTGGCCGAGTTTTTTGGCATCGAATGGAAGACGGTCGGGAGCGTCTTCATCATGGGCGGGGGCGAGGTGGGCCTGAGCCTGGCCCGGCGACTGGAGGAGCGCGACGACATAACCGTCAAGCTCATCGAGCAAAACCCCGAAAGGTGCGAGTTTTTGAGCCGGGAGCTGGATTCGACCATTGTTTTGAGGGGCGACGCGACCGACCAGACCCTCTTGGAAGACGAGGGCATCTCCGATTGCGACGTCTTTATCGCCGTAGGGACCGACGACGAAAAAAACATGGTTACTTGTTTATTGGCCAAACGGCTGGGGGCGGCCAACACGGTCACCCGGGTCAACCGCTACAGCTACGCCCCCTTGGTCTCGGCCATCGGCTTGGAGTCGCTGGTCTCGGCCAGGGTGGCCGCCGTTTCGGCCATATTGAAGATCGTCCACAAGGGCTTGGTGGTGACCGTGGCCACCCTCCAAAACAACGACACCGAAGTGGTGGAGATGGAGGTCACCGAAAACAGCAAGTGCCTGGGCCATCGGCTGATGGATCTAAAGTTTCCCAGCGGGGCCATCGTGGCCGGCATTCTCCGGGATGGGGAATCGCTCATCCCCAGGGGCGACACGGTTTTTGGGGCCGGCGACGTTTTGGTGGCCGTGGCCAGGGCCGAGGCGGTCGGCCAGCTGACCAAGACCCTCATTTAAGGGTCTTCGCGGCACCGGCAGGGGTCCCAAGACCTTGGCGGGTTTGCCCGCCAAGGCGAAAGGCGCGAGGCAGTCGCATGGCAAAGAAAATGGCCAAGACGAAAGACCCGGGGGCGCAGTCTCCCCCGCCGGTCCGTTTTGACCCGGCCGATCCGATGAAGTTCTTCAACCACCCGGACACCGTAAAGGCCCGCGCGAACGTCCTCCTTGAGGCCGAGCGCGAGGATATTTTCTTCAATCATTTTTCCGTCGAGGATCATTATTCTTTTGAAAGGCCCTTTGTGGCCGCGGCCCAAGGCGACGACGAGGCTTTGGCCAAATTGTACCAAGTGGTCCCGGGCCCGGGGTTGTCCGCCGAGAGCCTGACCATGTTGGGCTTTAAATATTTGGAGCGCGAACCCTACGATGTCGTGCGGGGCTTAAATTGTCTGCGCCAGGCGGCCGAAATGGGTTACGATTGCGCCAAGGCCCATTATGGTTTTAATCTGTACACGCGAAGCGAAAACTTAGAGGTCGTTCTCGACGGGCTGGCCAATTTGGAAGAGGTCGCCGAGGCCGGAAACGCCTGGGCCTTGACCCAGCTGGCCCGGATAGCCTTTGAGGGATTTCCCGGATGCCGTCCGGCGCCAACCAAGGCCAAGCGCTACTTGGCCCAGGCGGCGGAGAAGGGCTACTCGGTGGCCCTGGCCAGCCTGGGCGCCTTGAACCTGGGGCTGACGGGCCATCCCAAGAACGCGCCCCTGGCCCTGGATTTTCTGCGACGGGCCGCAAACAAGGGCAACGGGCCGGCCATGAATTACCTGGGCGTCAGCCACTTCAAGGGTCGCCACGGCCTCGATAAGGACGCCGAACGGACCTTGGGGCTATTGGCCGGCTCGGCCAAAACCGCTTACGGCCCGGGCATCGAGAACCTATTGTTGGCCAGGCAGCTCCTGGGCGGGTCGCGGGAGGATTGGGTTTCCGACATGGAGGTCTACGAGTGGGCCGCCGAGAAGGGGCTGCCCCAGGCCATGACCGCCTTGGGACAGATCCACGCCCGGGGCCTGGGCGGCGAGCCGGTGGATCTTCCCAAAGCCGTGGGCCGTTTCATGCAAGCCGCCGCGGTCCAATACGTCCCCGGGTCGGTAGAGTTGGCCAAATGCCTCCTCTTCGGGGCCGGGATCCCCCAGGACCCGGAAAAGGGCCTGACCCTTCTTAACGTCTCGGCGGACGAGGGGGACAAGGAGGCCATGTTCGTCCTCTCGGTCCTTTACCGAAACGGTTACGCCGTGGAAGCCAACCCCGGCCAAGCCTACCGCCTGGCCGAGAAGGCCGGCCAATAGGGCCGGCCCCAAAAAGCCGGCCCCAAAAAGCCGGCCATTGGCGCGGGCTCTGGAACCGGCTGGTAGTTTATGATCGATGCCCGCCCCATCGCCCATCTGCCCGGCTGGTAGTTTATGATCAATGCCCGCCTCATCGCCCATCTGACCGGCTGGATCGTGCTTTTCACCGGTTCGGGTTTTTTGCTGCCGCTAATTCCGGCCTACGTTTATTCCGACGGCTCGGCCTTGTGGTTTTGGCAGTCGCTGGTCGTGTCCACCTTCGCCGGCGGGCTCCTTCTGGCCGCCGGCGGCCAGACCTCGGGACAGGAGCCCCGCTACCGGGACAGCCTGGCGGTTGTGGGGATTTCCTGGTTTTTTATCAGCCTCATGGGCTCGCTCCCCTTTATTTTCAGCGGCCTGATGGATCCCTGGTCGGCCATCTTCGAATCCTTCTCCGGCTACTCCTCCACCGGGGCCTCGGCCATCCCGGATCTGCGCGTGTTTCCCAAGGGCCTTCTCTTTTGGCGTTCGGTCATCCAATGGTTCGGCGGCATGGGCATCATCATATTGATGGTGGCCGTATTGCCCTTTCTGGGCGCCGGCGGGCAGATCATGTTCAAGAGCGAGGTTTCCGGCCCCACCTCGGACAAGCTCCGGCCCCGGGTGGCCCAGGTGGCCAAGATCCTCTGGGGCATGTACCTTTCGCTGACCGTTATTTTGGTCATTCTTTTGATGTTCGGGGGACTGGATTTTTTTGAGTCCCTCTGCCAGGCCCTGGTCACCATCTCCACCGGGGGCTTTTCCAACTACAACGAATCGGCCGCCTACCACGACAGCCGTTACGTTCAGGCGGTCATACTGGCCTTCATGTTTTTTGGGGCCATCAGCATTTCCCTTTACTGGCAAGCGCTGACCGGCAACTGGCGGGCCCTGGTCTTAAACGCCGAGGTCCTGTTCTTGGTCGGCATCCTCATCTTTTGCTCCTCCGTCGCCGCCGCCAATTTGGTCTGGACCGGGACCATAACCTCGCCCGGCGAGGCCTTTTTTCAGTCCCTCTTCCAGGCCACCGCCGTGACCTCCACCACCGGGCAGTTCTCGGCCGACTGGACCTCTTGGCCCTACCTGGCCCAAGCCATGATCTTTTTTCTGTTTTTCGTCGGCGGCTGCTCCGGTTCCACCAGCGGCGGGGTAAAGTGCGTCCGCTGGCTGATATTGTTTAAAAGCATCCACCGGGCCTGCCGGCGGATGATCCACCCCCGGGGCGTTTTTCCCGTGCGGATACAGGGCAAAAACATCTCCGAGCAGACTTTGGAGAGCGTTTGGCTCTTCTTTTTGGTATACTTTCTTACGATGGCCGTCAGCACCTTGGTGGTCACCGCCGTGGGGCTGGACATCATGACCGCCTTCTCCTCCTCGGCCAGCGCCTTGGCCAACGTTGGGCCCTCGCTGGGGTTGGTGGGCGCGACCGGCTCCTACGCCGCCTTCCCGCCGGTGGCCAAGGTCACCTTGAGCCTATGCATGCTTTTGGGGCGGCTGGAGTTTTACAGCTTCATCGTCATATTTTTTCCCGAGTTCTGGCGGCGCTGAGGCGCCGGCCAAAACGCCTAAGCCTAAGGCCCGCAACTTTGGGGACGCCCAAAGCGGCCATAAGCCTTGGATAATCGTTTAAGGAGGCCAATTCCTTGCCCGAGCTTAATCTCGATCCCGACCTGAACCGGCCCCCGGACGGCTTCGTTCCGGGCCCCGGCGTCTCGGTACACCTCATCGGGGTGGGCGGGGTGGCCATGGCCGCCCTGGCCGGCCTTCTGGCGGAGGCCGGCTGTCGGGTCAGCGGATCGGATTTGGACCTTTACCCGCCGGCCAGCGACCTCTTGGAGTCCTTGGGCATTAAGCCCCTGCGGGGTTACGGCCCGGAAACCCTGGACGGCGGGCCGGATCTGGTGGTGGTCGGAAACGTGGTCACCCGGGCCTTTCCGGTGGTGGCCCGCCTGAAGGGCCTCGGGCTTAACTATATGTCGCTCCCGCAAGTTTTGGGCGAGTTTTTTCTCTCCCAAAGCCGCAATTTCGTGGTGGCCGGCTGCCACGGCAAAACCACCCTGACTAACCTTCTGGCCTTACTCCTGGCCGACGGGGGGGTTCCCTCGGGCCGCTTTGTCGGCGGGGCCAGTTTGGACTTTGCCGTTCCTTGGCGGGCCGCCCCGCCCGGGGGGGTCATGGCCATCGAGGGCGACGAGTACGACTGCGCTTTTTTTGACAAAAATCCCAAGTTCCTCCACTACCGGCCCCAGACCGTCATCCTGACCTCGGTCGACTACGACCACGCCGACATCTACCCCACCCCCCAGAAGGCCAAAGAGGCCTACCTCCGGCTCATGGCCCTCTTGCCGCCGGACGGCTTGGTCATTCATAACGGCGACGACCCGGAGGTTACGGCCGTGGCCGAGACCGCCCCCTGCCGGCGGCTTTCTTACGGGACCAAGCCGGGCCTGGACGCCGTGGTGGAAAACTTTGCCCCCCAGGGCTTAAAGGTTAAGTTTAACCTTACCGGGCCTGGCCTTTCGCTGGCCGCCGACAATAGCCCTGGCGGCGTAAAGTCTTTGGCCATAAGCCTTCCAAAACCTGGACTCCATAACGCCCTTAACGCCTCGGCCGCGGTATTGGCCTTTCTGGCCGCCGGCGGCCGGCCGGCCAAGGTGGCCCCGATACTCAAAGAGGCCAAGGGGGTCAGGCGCCGCCAGGAGGTTATCCTGGACCGGGACAGCGTGACCCTAATCGACGATTTCGCCCACCACCCGGCGGCCGTGACCGGGACCCTCAAGGCCTTGAGGGCCGGCTACCCCGGGCGGCGGATTTTGGCCGCCTTTGAGCCCCGGAGCAACACCTCCAGGCGGGCCGTCTTCCAGAAGGCCTACGCCCAAAGCCTGCGCTTGGCCAACGTGGTCTTCCTGTCGGCGGTGGACAACCCGGAAAAGGCCCCGCCCGGGGATCGCCTGGACGTCTTCCGCCTGGCCGCCGAGGTCGGCCAATCGCTCTATTACGGGGGCCCGGGCTCGCTGGCCGACGATCTGTTGGGCGAGGTCAAAAGCGGCGACATCGTGGTGGTCATGTCCAACGGGGACTTTGGGGGCCTGGCCGAAAAACTCCGCTCGCGCCTGGAGGTCTACCTCGAGGAGGGGCGCTTCACCGACAGCTGGCTGTGCAGCTGCTCCTGCTGCCCCGAGGGCCCGACCCTGGCCATCCAGCCCAGAACCGACCTCCCGCCCGGCCAGATCGCCGGCTACGAGTTTAAAAATCCGGCCCTGCTGGAAGCCGCCCTGACCCACCGCTCCATATTGGGGGCCAAACCCTGCCAGGCCCCCGGGACGGCCGGCTGCCCGCCGGCCGGTCAGGACCCGGCCGGTCAGGATCCGGCCGAATCCCCCCCGGTCCCGGAGACCGACAACCAGCGACTGGAATTTTTGGGTGACTCGGTATTAAATCTGGTCGTGGCCGAACTCCTCTTTAAATCCGAGAACCGGCGCAACGAGGGCGAGATGACCCGCCAAAGGGCTTGCCTGGTCTGCGAGTCCCGGTTGGCCGAGGTGGCCAGGGCCCTGGATTTGGGCTTTCGGCTGACCATGGCCCCGGGAGAGGAGTGTTCCGGCGGCCGCGAAAGGCCCTCGGTTCTGGCCGACGCCATGGAAGCCGTGTTGGGGGCCGTTTACCTGGACGGCGGCCACGAGGTGGTTCTCAGGATGGTGGAAAAACTCTGGGGGGCTTACGTGGACGGGAGCTTTCCGCAAATCGTCGACCACAAGTCCCGCCTCCAGGAGTTCACCCAGCGCCTCAAGCTGGGCCAGCCCAATTACGTCCTCGAGGCCGTCAGCGGCCCCTCCCACAACCAAACCTTCACCATGGGCGTGGAGATAGCCACCTTTAAAAGCTCGGCCACCGGCACGACCAAAAAAATGGCCGGTCAACGCGCCGCCCGGGAGCTTTACCGCCTCCTGATCGAGCGCTACCCCGATCGGGCCGAGTGAGTCCCCGCCCATGCCCGACCGCCCCACCCGCCCCGATCGCTCTCCCCCTTCGCCCAGCGAAGCGGGCGGGCCCCAGACCAAGCCCGAAGCTTATCGCTCGGGCTTCGTGGCCATCGTCGGGGCCCCCAACGCCGGCAAGTCTTCCCTCATGAACCGCCTCCTGGGCCAGAAAGTGGCCATCGTCACCCATAAGCCCCAAACCACCCGCCATAGGCTCTTGGGCGTCCTGACCGAGCCCTCGGCCCAGATCGTCTTTTGGGACACGCCCGGGGTACACGAGTCCCCCAAGGCCTTAAACCAAAGCATGGTCTCCCGGGCCCTGGCCGCCCTGGCCGATTGCGACGTCTGTCTCTGGCTGGTGGACGGCGCCCGGCGCGGGCCCGAACACGCCCGGGTCCTCGAGGCCCTAAAGACCCGAACCGACGCCCCCCTGATGGTGGCCGTAAACAAAGCCGATCTTTTGGACCCCGAGGAATTGCCGGCCCTACTCGACGAATTTAGGGACCTCCCGGGACTCCGGCCCCCGGACAAGCTCTTGGCCGTCTCGGCCAAGACCGGAAAGGGTTTAAAAAAAATAAAAAAGGCTTTGGCCTCCCTGCTGCCCGTCTCCCCGCCCCTTTACGAGGCCGACGCCCTGACCGACCAAACCCTTAGGGCCATGGCCGCCGAGTATGTCAGGGAAGCCGTCTTTGAACTTACCCGCCAAGAGATTCCCTATTCGACCGCCGTCACCGTGGACGAATACCTGGAGCCCAAGACTACCGACAAAAACCCCGTGGCCCGGATCTCCTGCACCGTCCACGTGGAGCGGGAGTCGCAAAAGAAGGTCATGATCGGCGCCGGCGGCAGAACCCTGAAGAAAATTGGACAAACGGCCAGGCGGCGACTGGAGGAACTGTTGGAAACCAAGGTCTTTCTCTCCCTCTTCGTCAGGATAACCGACGGCTGGAGCGAGGATCCCAAAGCCCTCGAAGACTTCGGCTACCTGGATCCCCGGGAAAAGCGCTAACCAGATTCGCGAGGCCCCGCCCATGCACCCCCCAGCCCGGCCCATCACCCGGCCCCCCGCCCGGCCCACCGCCTTGCGGACCCATGTCCCGGTCCCCGTTCCGGTCCCAATCCTGGCCCCAATCCTGGCCCCAATCCTGGCCTTTTGGCTAGCCCTCTGGCTGGGCCTTCTGGCCGGGCCGGCCCTGGCCCAAGGCCCCCCCGAAGACGGCGGCCCAGCCCCGCCCCAAATCGAAAGCCCGGTCCAGGCCCTCGACCCGGGCCTGGCCGATAGCCCGGGCCAAGCCGTTCCGCCGGACCAAGAAATCGCCCCGGATCAGTCCGATAGCCCTGACCAAGCCCTCGCCCCTGACCAAGCCGTCGATTCGGGCCAAGATATCGCCCCTTCGCCCAGCCTGGCCGAGCGGGCCCAGGCCGGGGAGGCCGGGGCCCAGTACGCCCTGGGTTATCGCTATTACCACGGGATAGGCCTTCCGGCCGACAATCTGGAGGCCCTGCGCTGGTTTTACCAGGCGGCCAACGCCGGGGACACCCGGGCCCAGACCTACCTGGGGGTCATGCACGAATACGGCCACGGGGTGGTCAGGGACTTCAACGCCGCCCTCAGTTGGTACCGGCTGGCCGCCGATTCGGGCGACAAGGAGGCCCCCTACCGGTTGGCCCTCATGTTCGACCAGGGCCTGGGCGTGCCCCAGGATAGGGTCGAGGCCTTGAATTGGTATTTTATGGCCGCCAACCGGGGCCAGGTGGTCTCCCAGCGGACCTTGGGCCTCTGGCACGAAAACGGGCGGGTGGTCAGGAAGGATTTTTTCGCCGCCTTCAAGTGGTACGGCTTGGCCGCGGAGGGCGGGGACATGGAGGCCCAGTTTAGGCTGGCCCGCCTTTACGATCGAGGCTTGGGAACCGAGCGGGACGAAGGCTTGGCCCTGGCCCTCTACCAGGAAGCGGCGGAGAAGGGCCAAGCCGAGGCCCAGCGCGAGATAGCTCGCCGTTACGAACTGGGTGAGCGCTTGCCCCAAGACCAGGCCCAGGCGGCCCTTTGGTACCAGAGGTCGGCCGAGGCCGGAAACCCCGAGGCCGAGTACGCTTTGGCCGTCATGGCTTCGGAGGGTAGGGGAGTGCCCCAGGATCCGGAGGTGGCCCACAAGCTTTACCTCCGGGCCGCCGCCCAGGGCCACGTCAAGGCCTCCTACGAATTGGGCCTAATATACCTTAGGGGCAAGGGGACGGCCCAGGATTACCCCGAAGCCCTCAAGTGGATCGCCTTCGCCGCCGGCCAGGGCCTGGCCGACGCCCAATACCGGCTGGCCTGCCTGTATAGGGACGGCAAGGGCCTCCAGAAGGACGAGGTCGAGGCCTTTAAGTGGTTCCTGCGGGCCGCCGAGGGGGGAAACCCCGGGGCCCAAAACAGTTTGGGCTACAGCCACGACGTGGGCCGGGGAACGCCCGTCGACTACGAACGGGCGGCCTTCTGGTACCGGGAAGCGGCCCTGAACGGCTTGGTCGAGGGCATGTTCAATCTGGGTTTAAAACTAAAAAAAGGCCAGGGGGTCCCCCAGGACAAGGTGGCCGCCCTCAAGTGGCTGGAGGAGGCCGGGCACAAAGGCTACCCGGAAGCCCAGTACTTGGTGGGCAAGGCCTATTTTGAGGGGGACGGGCCGGACAGGGACGACCAAAAGGCCGCGCGATGGCTGACCATGGCCGCCGACGAAGGGGACGTCCCGGCCCAGACCCTCTTGGGCAAGGTCTACCTGATCTCGGAGAGCATGGTAAATTTTGAATACGCCCGCTACTGGCTGAACAAGGCTTACGAAAACGGCGATCCCGAGGCGGCCCATAACCTGGGCCTCATGTATTACCTGGGGACGGGCATCCCCAAGAACCTGCCTAAGGCCATAAACCTCTTCGAGGCCGCCGCCGGGGCCGGCCACGTCCGGGCCCAGTACCACCTGGCCATTACCCTGACCGCCGACGGCGAGTATCGGGACCAAGCCAAAGCCACCCGCTGGTTTGCCCGGGCGGCCGAGGGCGGCGACCCGGACGCCATGTATTTTTACGGCAGCCGGCTCTACCTAGGCATCGGGACGGCGCCCAACCCCGAAGGCGCCTTTGATTGGATACTAAAAGCCGCCAATCTTGGGCACGAAAAATCCCTCTTCTCGGCCGGCGATTTTTACGAAAACGGCAAGGGCACACCGATCGACTTGGAGCGGGCCGCCCACTGGTACCGCCTGGCCGCCGAACGGGGCTCGCCCGAAGCCCAACGCCGCCTCGAACGCCTGGGCCAACCCCGCTGAGGCCGGGTTGGACAATCTCCCAGCCGATTAGGCCCTAGCCGCCGACGCCCCGCGTCGGCCCAATTACCAATAACCCCCAAAGGCCCCCCCACCCCCAAAGGCCCCC
>JAIRNQ010000064.1 GCA_031257955.1 Deltaproteobacteria bacterium
GTTTTCCCAACCCCAGTCCTGGCCATAACCCCAGCGCTCAAGTTCCACCTCTGTAAATGGTGGGACTGTCCAAGCTCGCTTCCTTTCTTGCCCCGACCACCCAAGCGCTAATTCTGGGCATAACCCCAGCGCTCAAGTTCCGATACGTCCAACGGTAGAACCCTTTGCGCACAAGCTTCGCTTCCAAACTGGGTTTTCCCAACCCCAGTCCTGGCCATAACC
Source organism: Deltaproteobacteria bacterium (assembly GCA_031257955.1). Lineage (GTDB taxonomy): Bacteria > Desulfobacterota > Desulfarculia > Adiutricales > Adiutricaceae > JAIRNQ01. The sequence continues at coordinate 223 of JAIRNQ010000064.1, forward strand.
TCAGCGCTCAAGTTCCACCTCTGTAAATGGTGGGACTGTCCAAACTCGCTTCGTTTCTTGCCCCGGCCAACCAAACTCAAATCCTGGGCATAACCCCAGCGCTCAAGTTCCACCTCTATAAATGGCGGGACTCTCCAAGCTGGTTTCGTTTCTTGCCCCGGCCACCCAAGCGAGAATTCTGGGCATAATCCCAGCGCTTAAGTTCCGATACGTCCAACGATAGAACCCTTTGCGCTCAAGCTTCGCACCCAAACTGGGTTGTTCCAACCCCAGTCTTGGGCATAACCTCAGCGTTCAAGTTCCGGCACGGATGGTGGCGGTTCCCGAAACAATCTGGCATGGCTCTTCTCCCGCCGGCGCGCTAAAGGCTTTATGGCGAACCGATGGCCTTTGGTCAAGTCCTTGGCCAAGAGAGGGCCTTGGTTAACCGGTTGGCGGCCTATGGTCAGGAAGATATGGCTATGGTTTTTTTAGCCCAGTATATTGGCACACCTCTCGCATCCAAGTCCGGGTATGGACATAAATGGGACTTTGTTAATCGCGGCTTCTCCCGGAATGCCGATTGGGCCTTGGTTTAGCCGTATGAGTTTTCTCTCTTACGCTTCGCTGGATCTTGGGTTTAGCCTCCCTTACGGTTTTGTTGGGTTAACGTCGATAGGGCGCGGTCCATTACTTCCGCAAAAACAGGCGTTTCTACATTCATCGGCGTGATCACTTCTCGGCCAATTACGCAAAATATTGAGCTATCTCGGCTACGCGCCGGACCCCAAACGATTCATGGCTGGGCATGGTAGGGGAAACGTCAAGCGCTTCGCGATTACGGCGACGGTCCTCGCGTCCGCCTAGAAGCGGCCAGCCCTATGCCGAGCCGACTAGGCAAAGTCGAAAAACCGAGCCCAAGCGTCGTCGAGGTGGCGTTTGGGGGCCGTCGGGAAGGTCGTTCCGTTATGGCGGCGGGGAAGTAACCAGCGTCGTTTGGCCGGATGGTGGAAGTTATGGGCCCCAGCCCGGGTTGAGCCTCACTCCCAGAAAGGCTTGGAAGCCAACCCAGACCAGTACCGCCTTCCTTCTGCCGCATCAAGATCCCGGATGTTACGGCGATCGGGGTATCCTTGGCGGCTCTATGGCCACTGACCCAAATGGCCCCGGCCAGTTTGAGTTCTAGCCTCGGCCCGAGGTTCTGGCGACCCTCGGGCGTTGGCTTGGGGAAGTAGGGTTGGAGAGAGGTGGCGGACCTGGTTTTTGGGTAGGCCTCGATAAACGCCCCCAGGACGCGTTCTACGGGCTTTTGGACGTCCCTAGCGGTAAGGACACCGGCTGGAATCAAAAATGCCGTGGCGGGGCCTTGAGGCCCGTTTATGGCCATTTCTGGAAAGGGATCTAACTCGGTCTCGGGTGGGGGTGACCCCCAGCCAAAAACTTTGGCCAGGGGCAAGGACGGCCCCCGCTCCAAAGATGCCAAATCAGGCCCCAAGTCAGGACCCAATTCAAGCCCATCGCTCGGCCGTGGCTCTGGAGTCGGTAACAGACCGTCCATAGGCGACGGGGCGGACACTCGCCGGAACCATTCCGGCCATGGACCAAACAGGCCCAGTCCAGCCGTGGTTATCGTCTTTAGCTTTTGGGTAACGGCGCGAGAGAGCTGACCGAAAAGCCGTCCCCCATTGACATCGGTGGAGACCGGTGGCGGAAAGGATGGAGCCGTTAAGGATTTCAGCCGTAGCGGGGTTTGGAGTTTCTCGTCTGGGCCGAAAAGATTGCTTGGGCCATGGCTTCCTTCAGCCCGGGTGCCGCCCGATGGGGCCAAAGCCAAAGCCGCTGAGGGGAATGGCAAAAGCCCAGCGTTATCGCCGCCCATGGTAAGGCATAGTCGCAATACGGGCATTTCACCTTCCCCGGGCCAGTCATAACGCTCGGAGGAGGCTTTGGTCACCGACATTGAGGGAGAGCGTTCGCTGGGGTCGAAGTCCTGCCCGCCTTTGGGGAAGGGATTGGGGTTCGGGAGGGCCCGGGTCGTGGGAAGGTCGGTGCCGGAAAGATCCAAGTCGCGGGGGCTGTCGCCTTCCGAGAGGTCCTGGTTGACGGAACGGGTAGCGGCGGCCGGGCTAGCCTCCGAGGGTAAGGGAGTTGAGGCCATGGCGACCATGGCCAAAATAATCGTAGGGACAATCAGTGAAGTTTTGAATCTTTTCAAAGCGTACCTCACATAGGCTAAAAGCCGGTCTAAAATTACTACAATAAAAATCTAAAGTTAGCGCAAAAATGAATTGGTTAAAGATATCCTCATTCCCTTGGCGAAGCGTTGACCAAAGGGACGGGTCCGACTTAGCGTTAAGCAACGCTAAGAGCCTAAAAAGGCGCGTTAGGGGTTATTTGACGCTACCCTGGGGCCGCCGGGTAACCCTTGGGGCTTTTAGCCAAACCGCCAAAGAACCGGGGCCTTTGGGCATGAGTTTAAACGGACGCCGGTGGCCTGGGTGGGAAATTGGGGTCCGGGTTAGGGAACCCGGTCGAGGGCAGGACTGGCCTAGCCGGCCTGAGACTGGCCGGCCTGGGACTTCCCCGGTCAGGTGGATTTCCCGGGTCGGGGCGAATTGGGCGCTGGAGGAAGGTCCAAGGGGGGCGGCGTTAGCCAGCTGGCCGAAACTAGCCAACGGATCGGCTTTAGCCAGTATGACGAAACCAGCCAGCGGGGTGGGTTCAGGGAAATTGGCCTGGGCAATCTGGGAGGGATGGATCTCTTTCACGGCGTACCTCTCTGTCAGTGGACAGAAAAACACAATAAAAATCTGAAGTTAATGCTACAAAAATCAAAATGAAACAAGCCCCTTCCCCTGGCGGCCATTCGTTCTCAAGGGATGGGGTTAGTAACGGGTCAAGCCCCGCACGGGCCAAAACGAAACGGAATATTTTTTTTGATAATCGGGCGCGCCCAGCGGGCTCTTGGGAATTGTCCAAAGCGGAGGGAACTCGAACCTTTGGGCCTTTCGGGCCAAACGGGGTAACCCCGGGGTTCGCGGCTGGGAGCGGTGGGCCACTTGGGTTGGCCACCGAAAATTTCCTTGGCTGGGGTTCCGGCACCGGATCAAAACCGGAAATGGAACCGGGATAATTATTGCCGCACGCTTTTCATCATTGGCTCTTACACTAAGCGCCATCCGGTGTTTAAACACCGGTTCATTGAACTATACGCATAAAAGATGATTTGTCAAGAGGTAAAAAAGAAAAAAAATGCGAATTAAGCCAGCAAATCAGTAAAATGCGTTTTAACCTAAGAATTTTGTTACTGAAAAAAAGTATTCGGGTTAAAATTTGGATATAGTCAAAGTCTATTAGATAGCGATCTGTTTTGCTTAGAAATGAATATTGTCCGAACGGCTCAAGTGAGCGGGAAAGGAATTGACGAACAAAAACTATGGGATTCGGTTGGGACTCCGGGAGAGGGTGAGGCGTGACGGGTTTTATCGGCGTTATTATGGGCTTGGGGAGACAGCTGGCGGAAATGCTTGGGTTGGCCGCTTGGGTGGCCTGGGACTGTAAGGCCACGGCTTTGGGTGGCCTGGGGGATTGGTCGGGAACGCTTAGGCGGAGGTTCGGCGAGGGAGGCGGCTTAGACGTAGCCGGGGGCCAGAAGTCCAAGGCTTTGGGTGGCCTGGGGGATTGGTCGGGAACGTTTAGGCGGAGGTTCGTAGAGGGAGGCGGCTTAGACGTAGCGGGGGGCCAGAAGGCCAAGGCCTTGGACGGCGTGGGGGGATTGGTTGCGACCTTCGGGCGGAAGTTCGGCGATGGCCTGGGCGGTGATTTGGGTCAGGGCTTTGGCCGACTGTAAGTTCAGGCGGCCATCGGCCACGGCGGCTTGGGCCTTCTGGGTTTTCTGCCCCTCGTTGGCCTGGCGCTTTTTGGCCTTGCCCCCGGATACGTCCACCTTATCCTGGGCGCCGCCCTTGGTCTCCTCGGGGGTGTCCTTGGCCGGGTTCCTGGGCCGGTACTCGGGGCGGGGATAGATGGGCCCCATCCGACCCAGGGTGTTGTAATTGTTTCCGGAATCAATCTGCATGGTCGCTTCCCAAGAGGCGGCCCGCGGCCGGTGGCCTTAGACGCCAGTGGCAAAACGCGGGCGGTGGACCTTAGACGCCAGTGGTAAAACGCGGGCGGTGGACCTTAGACGTAGTCGCCCCTCTTGAACTTCAAGGCTTCCACGGCCGCCAAGGCCGCGGTTTCGTCGGTCAGGGGTTTAATGGGATCGTCAATCGAAAGGCCGCCGGCGAGTTGGTCCAGCCTAGTGGCCCCGCGGTCAAGGTTGTCGACCAAGGGCGCGATGTCCTTGAGGTTGACCCCGGGATCGCCCAAAGCCTCCATATACTTTTCCAGGATCTCCAAGACCCCGTCGATTTCGTCCTCAACGCCGGGCAGCTGCCCAACTGAGGCCGTCGCGGTGGCCTGTTCGGTCTGGATCTTGCCCAACAACGAATTGGCCCAAAGGGCGGCGCTGCCCTCGTGCAGCCCGGCCGGTACGGGATTAAGCTCCTTGGGCACGGTCCCGCCCTTAAGGAGGGAGTCAAAATCCCCTACCTGGTTTTGCTTGGTCTCGCGGCCGATTTCTTGCTGCTGGGGCCTCAAAAATACGCTGTCGAGAATTTTTTGGTCGATTTTCATGGGTAACTCCAAGGGCCTGATACCCTTTTGGCCTTAACTGGCTTGGTCTTGGCGGGGGTGGCCGCTCTTAGGCGGCCCCAATCGGTACGGCCAAAACAGCGATTGCTAGAGCCCGGATGGGCAAATTTAGCCGGTTTATCCCGTCGCCAGAGTATCAAGCAATAAAGGTGCCAAGTTATGGAGCTGAGTCAGCTCCCGGATCCCAGCGGTGGGGATGGGAGAAGCCCCAGCGGGTGGCCCAGGGCGGCCCCAAAGCCGGAGGTGCCAAGTTATGGAGCTGAGTCAGCTCCCGGATCCCAGCGGTGGGGATGGGTGAAGCCCCAGCGGGTAGCCCAGGGGGGCCCAAAGCCGAAGGAAACGCCTATGGGCAAGAAAAAACCCCGCCGGGCCATGGACGACCGGGCGAGGCGAAAATCTTTGGCTAGCTGTCTTAAGGCGCGATAAAATGGTCGGGACAACTGGATTTGAACCAGCGGCCCCTGCGTCCCGAACGCAGTGCTCTACCAGGCTGAGCTATGTCCCGACGCGCCTTGGGGGACCGATGGTCGGTCCCAAACGATTATTTTAGCTTATCGCCGATTATTATTCAATGGAAAAAATTCAGGCCTTCAAGCCGGCCCGGCTAGTCGATTATGGAGATGAGCCCATACTTTGTCTGTTATTATTGGGATCTTTTGCCGCAATGGCTCTTGTGAAGCTATTTATACCGTAGATCGGTAATGGTAACGGCGGAACGAACGAATACATCATGGCGTTATTGGCGAGGGTTATGAATATACATACCAATCAAGCTCGATCCCAAAGAACGAATCAACATATTCTTTAAACGTAACGTGTCCGGGAAGGGAAAGGGACCGGAAACCGAACTTCCCTTCAAGTTAATGGTCATAGGCGACTTCACCCGCCGGGAGAGCCAAGACAGCTTTGACGAAAGGCGTTCCGTCACCGTGAGCGAGGACAATTTCAACGCCGTCCTCCAAGGCTTTGGCATAAAGCTGGACATGCTGGCCTATAACCTCATCGACCAGGAAAATTGCGCCCAGATACCGGTACATCTGGAAATCGGCTCCTTAAGGGACTTCGAGCCCGACCGCAGGATCGAAAGCGCGGCCCAGTTGAAAAAACTGACTTCCCTGGGCAAATTCCTGGCCGAGGCCGGCGCCCCGATAAAGCGCCGGCCCGACGTCATGGAGGCCATCAAGTCGATTAAACTACCGACCAAACCCGAAGGGCACAAATAAGCCTTTGGGCCCGGGGCCGCCCATGGCCGCCCATGGCCAGCCAGGAGCGGCCAGGGTCTGGGCGTCGGTTTGACGTATGCGTTCACGTCCCTTAACCAAACGACCCAATGGGGCAATTGTTTTAGGGTCACTCGACAAAGAAACCTCTTGGCCAACGCCAAGCCAGCTGGGGTCAGTTTCTGCTGAGGGCGGCTTGGCGCTTTCTGGCTACCCCGCGAGCGCTTACGTTTTGGCGATAACCCAAACTCCCAAAATCTTATCCAATACTTAGTAACTCTACATTAATTTTATTGCCTATTCCAGGATATAAGACTATTATTCCAAAATTCAGCTTGACATAATAAGACTGCCTTGTTACTATTTTGGAAATAAGCTTTCATCTCACTATTCGATATTATTGGCAACTTTAAGTAACTCTGATATACGTTACATGATGTACCCGTTTACGGAAATTCTCCCAACCTCCTTCGCCTTACCCTTCGAATGTCCATTGCCCGCATGCGATATGGCCCAGGTAGATATTATCTCAGAAGTAAGCTGAAACGGTTAAAAAACTCAAGAGGAACTTGGATACTTGGAGCGTTGAGTTGCGCCAAGTCATTTTTTTAGGTATTCTGGGCAAAACCTTCCGAAGCCGGAACTATATCGTCTCCCGCTTCCTTTTCAAATTTCTGGCTATAGAATATCGGAATCGTTTAGGTATATTTTGCGAGATTAAAATGCCAACAAACCGACCCAAGTTGTTTAATACGGCTGGCCCTTGCGTCCCATCGAAGCACTACATGTTGCCATCTTTGCCTCGGGTGCCG
>JAIRNQ010000138.1 GCA_031257955.1 Deltaproteobacteria bacterium
CGGCATCGTGCTGACCGACGACGGCACCGGCAAGGCCCGGCCGCTCATCTGGAACGCCGGGGTCAGGACCCTGGCCCTCAAGGCCAAGAAGAGCTACTCCAGGGCTCTGGCGGCCATCACGGGCCTAAACGATCGCCTCTCCGAGGGCCAGAGCGCCAACGTCTCCAAACCCAAGAGGATCATCCAGGACATGGTCGAGGGGCTCTTCCAGAACGAGAACCTCCTTTTGTGCCTCTCGACCATCCGCGACTACGACGACTACACCTGCACCCATTCGGTAAACGTGGCCATCCTCTCGATGTGCCTGGGCAAACGCATAGGCCTCAGCAAGATCCAGGTGATGACCCTTGGCCTTAGCGCCCTCTTCCACGATCTGGGGAAAGTGGACATACCCATTGAGCTTATAAGAAAAACCTCTAAATTTACCGACGACGAATACGCTCTGGTTAAACACCACCCCCTCCACAGCGTCCTTAGAATTCTGCGCATAAACGCCGAGCACACCCTCAAGTGCAAGCTCCTCATCTCGCCTTACGAACACCACCTGGGCGTGGATCTGGGCGGCTACCCCAGGGGCCGAATCAGCCCCATGACTCTCTACGGCCGCATCGTGGCCATCTCCGACCACTATGACGCCTTGACCTCCAGCCGCTCCTACCGCCCGGTACCCATAAGCCCCGAGCAGGCCCTGGATATCATGCTCCAGGTCTCCGGCACCCAGCTGGACCAAATCCTGCTCAAGGTTTTCATAAACATGATCGGCATCTATCCGGTGGGCACGCTCCTTCTCCTCGACAGCCGAGAGATCGCCATGGTCTCCCATACCCCTTCCGGATCCGAGCAGGGCCGGCCCTTATGCTACCTGCTGGAATTCATCGACGACACCCTTCAAAGGGGCGACCAAGTCGATCTGGCCGCCCGCGACCTCGACGGCAATTTCGCCCGCAATATCCTGCGCTGCTTCCACCCCTCCGAGTTCGGCCTTAACCCCTCAGACTATCTTCTCTAGTCCCGTCACCGGTTCCGGTCCCGCCCCACGGTCGGCGCCCGTCACCGATTACGGTCCCGGTACCGTCCCGGTCCGACCGTGGCCGCCAAGCCCCCCGGCGCCGCCGGCGCCCCCCAAAAAAACCCCGTAATTTTCCTCAGTTAAAAAAAATAAAAAAAACTTTAGGTTGACCTAAAAAAACGCTAAAGGTTTTCCTCGGACCTGCCGATACGATATTCGAGGGAGTTGTGTTTTCCGCTCTCGCCTTGCCGACCGGGGTCTAATCCCTGGCCGACAATTTAACGAACGTATCAACTCCAAGACACAAAAAGGAATATAATTACACAACTTAGACGGTACCTTTTTACCAGACTGGTGCCCACAAAGGCGTCCCCAAAGGCGCCGCCAAGGCCGCCGGGATTGCCCAGCGGCTGACGGCCAAACGCGACCACCCATAAACAAAACGGTTAACCGGCGGATATTTCCCAAGGCTTCGTTCGGTGAATTCAATGAAAATAATAACCTTCAAGCCACCCGTGACAAAACTCGACGGCCAAGGCGGGAAAACCACCCGCCAAGGCGAAAGCCTAGACTTCGAATCCCTGGTCACCAAACGCCTTAATCCCCCCGCCGGGGCCAAGCCGGAGTCAAACCCCTTGGCCGTGGTCGACAAAATCACCCTGGAAAACCGCTTGGCTTCCCAGGGGGCGGCCGTCGAGGACGTGGGCATGGCCGGCGCCCTCTTAAACACCCTGGTCGGCCAAATTACGGCCAGCCGCTCGGAGACCCTCCAAAGCGTCCATAATTTGGAAGGCATTTTATACTACTACCAGCTGTGATTAGCGAGCCCCCCTCCGGCGCCCCTCCGGAGCGCCTTCGGGCTTCCCTTCGGGGTCCACTTCCGCGTCCCCTTCGGCGTCCCCTAGGCCATCGCGGCCCCCCGCCAACCGCCCCGGTATTTTCTTTTCCGGACCGACTAAATCCGCGGTATAATATATCCCAAGGCGTAGAGACCGCCCCCTTTAGTCCCTAAACGACCAAAGCGGCCAGATCCCGCCTTTTCCCACCACTGGCCCAAAATATAAGACCGCCAAGGAGATTCCCATGAGCGACAACGCAAGCTCGGCAGAACTGGCCGTGGCCAAAGCGATGGCCAACTCCAAGATGGCCTCGGCCACCGACCGCCACCTGGGCTCCTTGCGCCACGAGATCTCCCGGGACATGGACGCCCAAAACCAATTCATCCAAGAAAAAAACATGCGAGAGGCCGCCAACATGGAAATCGGCCGCTCCCGCAACCTCAGCCGGGTGGTCTGACCCCCCCAGGCCACCCACAGGCCGCCTACGGGCCATCCCAGGGCCACGGACGCCCCAAGATACCCCCTTGGGCCACAGGCCCCCCCAGGCCACCCTCCGGCCGCCTACGGGCCATCCCAGGGCCACCCGGCCCCCGAACCGTTCGCGCCTGGCCAGCGACAACCAAATCCCCTCCCCATAGAAACGTTCAATTAAAATCCCTTTCTTCCATAACCCATATTTTCAGGTTTAGAATTACCCGATGGCCAGTAATCCCCAACCTTTCGTTCCGCCGTCTCGACAACTACCTTACTCCATGACTCCCCGACTCCATGATCAGACAGCCAGACAGTTGCCAAACGACGAAATTTGTGTCATATTACATTTTAGGATTCGCTCAGAGTTCCGCGCTTGTCCAACCGAATCGTTACTGACGGCGCTTCTATAAGCGCCTTCCGACGGATCGGTGCTGAGTAATGGACGATATGACAAAATGGGTGAATTCTCCCTGGATAATCAGACATTCGCCGGAACCATTGACCATAATCTCCGCCACGGGCCCGAGGCCAATACCATGAAAGGACTTCCCATCGGAATGACGGATATTTCGGAAATCATCGGTTATAATTGTATCTACGCCGATAAAACCCGGTATATTTACGATCTGTTGCGACTGGATTATCCATTTTTCCTATCCCGGCCCCGCCGCTTCGGCAAGACGCTTTTGGTAGACACCCTTGAGGCCATCC
>JAIRNQ010000160.1 GCA_031257955.1 Deltaproteobacteria bacterium
TAAAAGGAAGATTTTCATTTTCAAGTGAGGTAGAAACAAACAGAGTTAGAGTAGAAAAAGAGGAAACGGTTCCAATAACAAATCACATTCTTTTATCAAAAAACCTTACTTCGGAGGAACCTACATCTGTTCCGATAGTGATTGACAAGGCCGAAACCATCATGCTTCTGCGAATAATGGCGCAAGACGACTTTGTCGCGGGCGAAATTTCTTCAAGTGAGATATATATTGAGGAAATCGCCAAAGAGTACGGATGGCAAAACACTATGAGATGGCTGAATTCTATTTATCTTGACAACTATTCGAAGCCAGCCATCCTTATCGGTATAATGCACTGTTTATCACACTTTGAGTTTGATAACGTAAAACCTGAGGGCCAAACAATGGCATTGGGACTATTACAACACGAAGATGTGTTTGTGAGAGATTTAGCCATTCGCGCGTATGAGAATTGGAACGATAAGGAAGCTTTGCCGATACTGAAGTCATTGTCATATGATACAAAATGGTTGCGGGACTATGTTGACGCAGTGGTTAAAGCGCTTGAGCAATAGAGGAAGGAATCCGAGCAAATGGCCATTTTTATCAGAAAGTTGGCAAACAGACGCAATGTAGAAGACATCGTAAGCGCTAATACATTGGAGGATATTCAAGCGGATAGCATATCCGCTGAGTTCAGAACAAAAGATAACAAATTGTCTATTTGGGAAATACCAGATGAGAATATAGACTTGGGCGTGCTCGCTATTGCCTTATCGTCAACTAAAATAGATACGATGGATTTTCTGATTCTTAAAAAAGACATGCTTGAAAGAGCTGGGCTTATTGTGGAGAAATCCAAACCAAGTCCTAATCCCCTTATTCAAGCGAATAATATGCGCCACGACATTTCATATTTAAGAATGCGCGATTTTGCGCGCTTAGCTACAGTTTATAAAGAAGCTGGTTTAGACGAGACACACGTCTTTAGGTATTACAAGAATGATTTGACAAAAAAAATAAAGCAAGCAATTTATAACGGATGGATTAATATCGATAACGGTAGTAAGATAATTAAAGAAATCTTAAATACTTTTAAATATAGTAGCTAAACTCTATAGATATACTTAATTTATTTCTAGTAAGTATTATTAATATAGTATATTGCCATTTAGATGGAATTAAAGAAATAAATTGCTTATTTTGAAGTATTTTAATTTTTTCTTAAGTATGCTTCAATATTTAAGCGTCAATATAGATGTAATTTTTAAAAGTTATACTTAAATATTATAAATTAGTTTCATTTACTGGTTTATATGACCTAACCATTTAGAAAATAGAGCTAAAGGCATTCTGTTTCGATAAAGACGCATTGCTCTAGAATAGCGAAACATGTGCGCGGTGAGCCTGTCGGGGTAGTTTTAACACTAATGACCAATTATATTCCCGTTCAATTTTACTAACCAGCCAATTATTTTTTGCCGATCGTCAAAAGTTGGGATAATACTAAAGTCGCGATAATGGGGCAAAGGATTATCCCGGCGAATTCGCCAAGGCCAAAAGCGGCCTCAACAAAGCCATCCCGGATCGGGTAGGGTTGCGCCCAGGGGAAGTCCGGGGCGCAAAACGCGGCTCATGGTCGAGACTTTCATTAAAGCGCCGCCTTGTCCCGCCGCGCCATGCCATGCCAGCCAAAGAGGCCCGGACGGCGGCCAGGCGTTGGGGGAAAGCCGCAAAATTATGGCGAATTTTAAACGCGTTTGTCGCGGTCGCGAAAACAACGCTTATGTCGTCGGTCGTCGGCGCGATTAACTTTCTGGCGGCGGGCATCGTCGCCAGGGCGGCCGGGTTGGCCGCCGGAAAAGCCCGCGGAGGACTTGGCGCCCTTGGCCTGCCGATGAAACGGGAACCCACCGAAAGGGTCCGGGGAAGGCTTTCGTCCCGGGACAGGCAGAAATCCCCTTCCTTAAGGTAGGGGAGGAGGTCGATGAAACCTATTTTTTTTGAGCCAAAAACCACTTTAGGACTTATTTTTCCAGCTTCGCCCGTACCCAGATCGAAATTAAAAAAGGGATTGGGCATACTCGAATCCTTCGAGTTTAAGTTTTTCAAATCCGACGTCGAATTAAAGAGCGGCGGGTATTTGGCCGGAACGGACGGGGAAAGGCTAGAGCAGCTAGTGACCACCTTCCAAACCCCTGGCCTGGGGGGCGTTTTGGCCGGCCGGGGCGGTTACGGTTGCCTGAGGCTCCTGCCCAAACTCGACTGGGACAAGCTTCCCAAAGACGTGCCGCTTATAGGCTACTCCGACATTACCGCCCTGCACTTGTCCCGCCTGGCCCAGACCGGCCAGGGCGGTTGGCACGCCCCAGTCGTCAGCAGCTACACCTATTTCGAGCCCAATGGCCGGGAGGACATGGTTAAGGTCCTTCAGGGCCGCGGTCCCAAGAAATGGACCTTCAACAAACGCGACATTCTGTGGGAAGGCCAAGTCCGGGGCCCTTTGCTGGGCGGGAACCTGACTTTGATAGACGCCCTCTTGGGAACCGATTACTTGCCGAGTTTTAAGGGGGCCATCCTCATGCTCGAGGACATAGACGAGCAAAACTATCGCCTCGATCGCCAACTGACCGTTCTCTGGCTCTCCGGCAAGCTTCGCGACATCGGCGGCCTCGTTTTTGGCGAGTTCGTTAATTGCGGACTTAAGGAAAACGTTAAAAAACTCCTGGCCTCATTTACCCAAGACTGCCTTCCGGACATCCCAGTCGTCAAGGGTGCGCCCTTTGGCCACGGGAAAATGAATAGCCCTTGGTGGTACGGCGAACGGGTCGAACTGACGGCGGGCCCGACCGGGGCCGAGCTTAAGTTTCTGGAGAGGTAGTGGAGCGCCCCCGGGCGGGACTCGAGGAGGGGCCCGGGAAAGGTTTGGCGGGAAAGATTAAACTTGCCGGAGACGGCGCGAAAAAACCAAAGGGGGCCGTGGGCCCCCTTTGGTTTTGGGTATTTTAGGCCGTGCTGATCCGGGAGAAGTCGGCCACCAGCTCGAAGAGGCGGCTGGCCCTCTTTAGGAGGGCCACCCGAGCGTTCTTGAGGTCGGCGTCGGGATCGTCCACCAGAATCTTTTCGAAGAAATGGTCCACCGGTTGCCGCAGGGTGACGATGCGCCCAAGGAGCCCATCGTAGTCGCCCTTGAACACGTAGTCCTTGGACTCGGCTTCCAGGTTGGCCAAGGCGACCGTGAGGTTTTTTTCGGCTTCCTGCGAGAGAAGCTCGGCCTTCACCGGATCTTCCTCGCGGGGTCCGAATTTTTTGATGATGTTAACGACCCTCTTGAAGGTCTGGGCCAAATCCCTAAAGCCCTCGCGTTTTTTGATGGCCTCCAGGGCCACGGCCCGGCGGACCGATGCCAGTGGATTATCGCCGTAAAGGCTCAAAACCGCCTCGGCCCCGTCGCCGGAGACGCCCAGGCCGAGAATGTGGCTCTTCAGGCGGGCCTTGAAAAATTCCAAGGTCTCGGCTTTGACCTCTTTGGCCGGCCGCTTAACCACTTGGCCCAAGTTGGTCAGGGCCTTTTCCACGTAGGGTTCCAGAGACCAGTCCCAGCCCCGGTCGAGCATGATCTGGATAATGCCCAAGGCTTGGCGTCTTAGACCGAAGGGGTCGGTGGCCCCGGTGGGGAGAAGGCCGACCGAAAAGCACCCGACGATAGTGTCCAGCTTGTCGGCCACGCTCAGGACGGCCCCGGCCGTGGATTGGGGAAGGGCCCCGCCTGAACGGATGGGCAGATAATGTTCACGGATGGCCTCGGCCACCTCGGGCGACTCGCCGTCGGCCAGGGCGTATTCGCGGCCCATGACCCCTTGGAGAGAGGGAAACTCGCCGACCATGCCGGAGACCAGATCGTTTTTGCAAAGATCGGCCGCCCTCTCCACGGTCCCTAAGTCCCCGGGGGAGGTTTCGGCGGCCAGGGCCAGGGCCAAAGCCTTAAACCGTTGGACCTTTTCGTGGGAGGTCCCCATCAGGTGGTGAAATATCACGCCCTTTAAGGCCTCGCCTCGGTCGGAGAGCTTAACTTTTCTGTCTTCCAGCCAATAAAAACGGGCGTCCTGGAGCCTGGCCCGGAGGACCCTCTCGTGGCCTTTTTTGACCACGTCCATGTTTTTGGCCTTGGTATTGTTGACGGCCACAAAATAGGGCGCCTGGCGGCCCAGACTGTCGGTGATGGGGAAGTAGCGCTGGTGTTCCTTCATGGCCGTCGAAGCTACGGCCAGGGGCAACTCCAGGAACTGGGAATCGTAGTGCCCCAAAATGGCGAAGGGCTCCTCGAGGAGGTTGGCCACCTCGTCGACCAAATCGTCGTCCATGGCCACCTTCAGATCGCTGTTGGCTTCCTCGGTCACCCGGAAGATTTCTTTCTTAACCTGCTCCCGTCTGGTCTCAAAATCGACCAGTACGTGGGCCTCGGCCAGGCGCTCCGGATACTCGTCGGGACCGGTGATGACCACGGGCCCGGGGTGGAGGAAGCGGTGGCCGTAGCTCACCTTGCCCGAGCGAATGCCGGCGAAGGTCAGGGGCAGGATCTCGCCCTTTAAGGCCGCCAAAAGCCAGTGGACGGGCCTGACGAACTGATAAGTGCCGTCGCCCCAGCGCATGACCTTAGGGAAAGGCAGGCTCTCCAGTATCGAGGGCAACAGCTCAGAGAGGATCTCTTGCGTGGCTCGGCCCTTTCGGGATTTTTTGACGGCCAGGTAAGGACCTTTTGGGGTCATTTGAGTATATAGGTCCCCAATGGGCACGCCTTGGCCCTTGGCGAAGCCCTGGGCGGCCTTGGTCGGGTTGCCGTTGGAGTCGTAGGCGGCGGATAGGGGAGGGCCGGTAACCTCCTCTTCCACGTCCGGTTGGAGCATCAATAAACCCCACAGACCCACGGCCAAGCGCCTGGGACCGCCCCAGACCATCAGGCGGTCGAAGGTCAGCCCCTCGGTCCCCAAGGCCTCGGTCAGGCGCTCCCTAATGTGGTTGGTGGCCGGCTCGAAATAACTGGCCGGAATCTCTTCGACCCCCAGTTCCAGGATTAAATCTCCCCTTGTCACAGGTTCACCTCCCAGCGGCCCAGGAGCGGGTGGCCCATGTCTTCCCTCTGCTTGACGTAAAGGGTGGCCACGTTTCTGGCCAGTTTTCTGACTCGCCCGATGAACCTGGTCCGCTCGGCCACGCTGATGGCCCCCCTGGCGTCAAGGAGGTTAAAAGTATGCGAGCATTTAAGGCAATAGTCATAACTAGGCAAAACCAGCCCGGCTTCGGCCAGTTTGACCGATTCGCCCTCGTACATGTCAAAGAGGTTGAAGAGCATGGGCACATCGGCCAGCTCGAAATTGAATTTTGAGTACTCCACCTCGCCCATGTGGTGGACGTCGCCGTAACGGACTTGGTTGTTCCAGTTGAGATCATAGACGTTGTCGACGCCTTGCAGGTACATGGCCAGTCGCTCAATGCCGTAGGTGTACTCGACGGAGATGGGTTTGAGATCGAACCCGCCTACTTGCTGGAAGTAGGTGAATTGGGTGACTTCCATCCCGTCCAGCCAGACCTCCCAACCGATGCCCCAGGCCCCGAGGGTGGGCGACTCCCAGTCGTCTTCGACGAAGCGGATGTCATGCTCCAGGGGATCAATGCCCAGGGCCTGAGGCTGTCTAGGTAAAGTTCCTGGGACTTCACCGGCGAGGGCTTAACGATCACCTGGAACTGGTAGTAGTGTTGCAAACGATTTGGATTTTCCCCATAACGGCCGTCGGTCGGGCGCCTGGAAGGTTGGACGTAGGCCACCCTCCATGGTTCGGGCCCAAGGCTTCGCAAAGTTGTGGCCGGATGAAAGGTACCGGCGCCGACTTCCATGTCGTAGGGTTGGTGTATGAGGCAATCCCGTTCAGACCAGAACCGCGTCAGCGCCTGGACCACCTCCTGAAAGGAGAAGGGGGTGGACATATTTGGGTCTCCTAAAAAACCTGAGCCTAGCCCCGTCGCTGGCTAGGGCGTGCCGGCGCCAAAAAAAGCGCGCAATATTTCAACCCTTCCCAAAAATGTATATTTTTGGGCGATGGGGAGCGTCGGTGGGGATTATGGGCGAATCTTTGGCGGAAAGAAATTCAAGGGCATTGACAATTTTACCCATGGGCGGAAAATTGTCAAATTTTTAGCATATTTCGTAAGGATCCGAAAGACTTCGGGCTGGGTCCGGGACCATGCGGCCGACTTTAAGGCGCGCCCCCGAACTCGCGACCGGTTTTTCGGTCCGCCGGCTGGCCTTTCAGCCGGCCGGCCCCTTGTCCGGGCGCTCTTGTCCGGACGGCTGGCCGTTAAGCTTGCCCGATGTTTCCCGTCACTTAAACAGGGTGAATATTTTGGTGCCGTTATCCAGTTCCTCGCCCGGGGGAAGGGAAGCGTGATCCACGGAGGGGCCCAGAATCCTTGCCCTCTCCCGGTCGTCGTCGGTGGGCGGGGCTAAGCCGGCATCCGTTTCCGGGGCCCCGGTTTGGGGCAGCCCCAAATCGAGGGCAACTTTTTTGGCCCGGTCGGAGGGGTTGGGTTTGCCAAAGTTAACCACTACCGGGCCTTGGCCGGTCACGCCCACTATGGGGTTGGAATCTATGGTGAGGGTAAAGTCCCCGTCGGCTGGCGGCGGGGGGGAAATGTTTCGCACCAGAAGCTTCCCCTTGGCCGGACGGCTGGGCGCCGTCTCCACCGGCCTAGGATCTGGCACCTCCGAGGCGCCGGCCGCCGGGGCTATGGCCGCCGGGGTAACGGCCACTTGGTTTACGGAATCCTGGCCGACGGCTGTCTGGCCATACTGGGCCGGGCCATACTGGGCCGGCGTTTGTTCGGAGACCTCGGCCAATTCGCCCGGCACGAAATCGAAGGTAATCTCCACTTCGCCGCCCAAGCCGTCGCCCACGCCCTCCAAGGGCGTAAACCCCGAAGACCGGGCCGCCAAAGTCCAGGGGTCGTCAGTCGAATCGGTCGGCCACGGCTCGGCCCCGTCGCCGGCCACTTCCAAGGCGTAAGACGGGCCTTCGTCACCGTCCGCCTCGCCTTGCTCCGGGCCCGGGCCCTCGGCCACGGCGCCAATCTCCCCGTCGCCCTTACCGTCCTCGCTGGCCGAGGCGGCCGTCCCGCTCTCTACGGCCTTGGGGGCCTGGGCGGCTACCTGGGTAGGC
>JAIRNQ010000222.1 GCA_031257955.1 Deltaproteobacteria bacterium
CTGGAGGGTTGACGTTGGTCGCCCGTGGTGGGTGCTCGGCCGGTTGGTTGTGGGTCATTGGAAGATCGATTGAGGTGGGGTTTTTTGAAGCTGGGTGGTGCTTAGTCTGGATTTTAAGGCCGTGGGTGGTTTAAAGTCTATTTAAGGGACTTAAATTAGGTTATGTAGAGCTAAAGAGAAGGTTTTTTGTGTTTTATAGGGGTTAATACGTCTGACCGAGTTTTTGCCTTGGAATAGTCATAATTATTGGTGACGATTATATATAAAAGCCTATCTATTTATGGCTAGGTAGAATGGGTAGGCAAATATTTTTGTTTTCGATTATTCTGGGAGGATAGGATGAGTAAATCAGAGGTCTTTTTTACTAACATGCGCTGCGAATTCGGCGACAGTTTGCTGAAGAAACTGTCTCGGATCCTGGATAAAGCCAACATTGGCTCCATGGAACTGGACCGGAAGTTCGCCGCCATCAAGATCCATTTCGGGGAGCCGGGCAACTTGGCCTTTTTGCGGCCCAATTTCGCCAAGACGCTGGCCGATAAGATTACCGGGTTGGGGGGTAGGCCATTTTTGACCGACTGCGGGACCCTTTACGTGGGCAGGCGCACCCACGCTCTTTCCCACTTGGAGGCGGCCCAGGAAAACGGTTATTGGCCGGCCACAGCCGGGTGCCAGATAATCATCGGCGATGGGCTTAAGGGCACCGATGACGTGGAAGTTCCCATTGAGGGCGGGATCGTTTTGAAGACGGCTTTAATTGGCAGGGCCATCATGGACGCCGACGTCGTCTTTTCTTTGAACCACTTCAAGGGCCACGAGGGGACCGGCTTTGGCGGGGCAATAAAGAACCTGGGCATGGGAAGCGGGAGTCGGGCCGGCAAGATGGCCATGCATAACGACGGTAAACCCAGGGTGCACCCCGTCAGGTGCGTCGGCTGTAAGACCTGCGCCAAGTATTGCGCCCAGTCGGCCATTAGCTTCGACGAAAAAAAGGCCAGCATAGACGAAAACGCCTGCGTGGGCTGCGGGCGCTGCCTGGGTAGCTGTAACTACCATGCCATTGTCATAGACTGGGATTCGGCCGGCGACGCCCTGAACCGCAAGATGGCCGAGTACGCCAAGGCGGTGGTCCAAGGGCGGCCCAATTTTCACGTGAACGTGGTAAACCAAGTCTCGCCATATTGCGATTGTCACGCCGAAAACGATGCCGCCGTGGTTCCGGATCTGGGCATATTCGCCTCTTACGACCCGGTGGCCGCCGACGCCGCCTGCGTGGAAGCCGTCAACCGGGCCACGGCCCTGGCCGGTTCCATCGTGGACGATCGACCGAAAGGTGGCAAGGACCTTTTCACCCGCATCCACCCCAACACCGATTGGCGGTCGCAACTGGAGCATGCCGAAAAAATCGGGTTGGGACGGATGGCTTACAAGTTGGTCACCGTTAAGTAGGCCTTTGGGGAGGGCCGGCGCCCGTAAGGGCTCGGGGGGTTGTCCCCGTCCGGCCTTAACCGAAGAATACGGGCAGGATCAGGGCCAGGACGAAGGCCGGCAGGGTACTGGAAATGGGAATGGGCGGCTTGAAGCCTATCATGTTCACCCCTATGCCCATGACCATCAGGCCCCCGGTGGCCGTGAGGCATTCGGTTATGGGGCCTTCCAGGATGGGCTGAAGGGCCCCGGCGGCCATGGTCATAAGGCCCTGGTAAAACAGAAGGGGCACGGCGCTAAAAGGCACCCCGGAGCCCAGGCGGGAGGCCAGCACGGCCATGGAGAAAAAATCGATGAGGGTTTTGGTGTAAACGGTCGTCCGGCCATGCCCCAGGCCCTCCTCGAAGGAGCCGACTATGGCCATGGCCCCGACGCAGACCATAATGGAACTGGTGACCAGCCCGTCGGTGAAGTTGGGGTTGGCGGAACCCAGGACCGATTTGAGGCGATCGGCCAGTCCCTCCAGTTTTTGGCCCAGATTAATCGCCTCGCCAAATCCGCCGCCAAGGATGGCGCAGGCCATGGCCAGGATGAGGTTGGGGCTTTTTTCGACCATGCCGATGCCGATGGGAATCAGAAAAAGTCCAAAGAGCTGGAAGACGATCTTCCTGACCCTTTCCGGAATCAGGCCGCCCAGACACATGCCCAAGCCGCCGCCGACGGCCACGGCGCCGGCGTTGATTATCGAACCCCAGGGAATGACCACGTTAACCCCTTTGACAACTTTGATCGACCGGTAAAAAACCCTAAACTCTCTTGAGCGTTAAAAATTTAACTTTTAATTCCAGGCTGTTATCGAACTGTGCTGTCCAAAAGCAGGGGTTTTTACGCCTTGATCAACTTTTACCCTTTGGCCGAGCCTCGGGGCCCGTTGTCGGACGGGCCCAAAGCGCCTTGGAAAGGCTGATTTTACGCCCTCCCGGACATTTTTTCAACTATGATTGGCCGGTAAAGGCCAGCTTGTTTTGATTGTTTACGAGCGTCGGTTATGATGAATTCACCGCTCATTAGACTGCCAATGGTCTTTTTTTTGCCTAAGATTAGGAATTAGTGATTTCTTGGATCTTTTGGCTCATTGTCAGTAGCCCATATCGTAATAAAGGCAGTTTTTTAAGGTTTTGTATTTAACTATGATGCTAATAGCTACCCAGCATTGATCCAAGATTGACCCAGGATTGACCTAGGATTGACCTAGGATTGACCTAGGGTGGGATTGGGCGGCTCCGGGCGGGGATTCAGGATAGTTCCAGGACGGTCCCAGGACGGTTCTGGCTGGTGTCAAGGCGGGTCTATAGGGCCTCCCCCAAGAGGGGGCGCCCAGGAGGTCGGTCCAGGCTGGCCGGGGCCAGGGCGGCCTGGCGGGCTTGGCTCGGTCAGGGTAGGGGAGAGGCTTAAAAGCCTGGAGTTGGGACGATGGCGGTCGGTCGTTTGGAGAAAAAGACTATTGGATCGCTTATTTATGTAGTAATTGTTTACCTTGGATACGTTTAGTGTGTTAATTATGTTGACGAAAATATTTTTTGTTGGCAAACATTAAAATTTCGGCCATTTGAGGTAATAAATCAGGCGCGCTGTAGGGCAATTATTTTTCTTTTCTCTATCCATAGGTTGACAGCCGGCCCTTCAGTGATTAGAATTTATATGATCGTCGGCCAGGGCGGTCGGTTCTTCAATGATTAGAAATTAGGCCATTGTCGGCCATTATTGGCCATTATCGTTTGTCGCTGGCGGCTTTAAAGGCCGGCCGGCTCGGCGGTCTGGCCGGGCCGGGGCCCGGTGGTTTAGCCGGGGCCGATGGATTGGCCGGGACCGACGGATTGGCCGGGACCCGGTGGGGCGTCTTTTGGGACGCCGTTTTGAGGCCGCGCCATTGGTTGGCGTGGCGGTTTGGGCGGTCCGTCAGGCCGCGCCGAAAGAGCTGGTTGGGGATATCGTGGAACATTATATGGGCAAACCCAGGATTAGGGATTTGTTGGCTTCGCGGGAACCGGTCCCCGGCCTTAGGGTCAGCGGCTGGGTCAGGACCAGGCGGGACGGCAAGGGTGTCTCATTTTTGGAGATTAACGACGGATCGTCTTTGGCCAATTTGCAGGTGGTGGTTCTGGCCGAGAGCGGCCTCACCGACAAGATTAAGGAGGCCACCACCGGGGCGGCGGTCACCGTGGGCGGCGATTTGGAACCCAGCCAGGGCCAGGGGCAGAACTGGGAGCTGGTGGCCAAGGATCTTCGGGTGCTTGGCGAAGCCGGGGGCGACTATCCGCTACAAAAAAAGCGCCACTCGGACGAATACTTGAGGGAAATCGCCCATCTTAGGCCCAGGACCAACAAATACGGGGCCATAGCCCGGATTCGCGCCGAGATGGCTTGGGCGGTTCACGATTTTTTCCGGGCCCGGGACTTTCTGTTCGTCCAGACTCCCATCATCACCGGCAGCGACTGCGAGGGCGCCGGGGCCGTCTTTCGGGTGACCACCTTGCCGGACGGGCAGGTGGGCAAGGTCGAGGACGACTTTTTTGGCCGCTGGGCCGGGCTGACCGTCTCGGGGCAGTTGGAGGCCGAACTGATGGCCTTGGCCATGGGCCGGGTTTACGCCTTTGGCCCCACCTTCAGGGCCGAGAACTCCAATACGGCCAGACACTCGGCCGAATTTTGGATGATCGAGCCGGAGGCGGTGTTTTTCGACTTGAACGACAACATGACCCTGGCCGAGGACATCGTCAAATTCTTGGTCGGCTACGCCCTGGACAAATGCGCCAAGGATTTGGAACTCTTCGACCGCTTCGTGGAAAAGGGCCTTCTCGCCCGTCTGGAAGCCCTGGCCACCGGCCCATATTTTCGGCTGTCCTATTTCGAGGCCGTGGAGAGGCTTCTGGCCAGCAAGGAAAACTTTGAGTTTAAACCCTACCAGGGCTGCGACTTGGCCAGCGAGCACGAGCGTTATCTCTGCCAGAGTCTGGGCGGGCCGGTTATCGTCCACGATTATCCCAAATCCATCAAGCCTTTTTACATGCGCGTCTCCGACGACGGCCAGACGGTGGCGGCCATGGACATGCTGGTTCCCAAAGTCGGCGAGCTCATAGGTGGCAGCCAGCGCGAGGAGAGACTCGACGTATTGGAAAGCCGCCTGGAAGAGCTGGGCCTCCCCAAGGCGGCCTACTGGTGGTACCTGGACACCAGACGCTGGGGCACGGCCCCCCACGCCGGATTTGGCTTGGGCTTCGAGCGCTTTCTGATGCTGCTGACCGGGGTCAACAACATCAGGGACGTCCAGCCTTTTCCGCGCACCCCAAAAAACCTGGAATTTTAGACTGTCCCAGAGAGAGTCCGAAATCGGGCCGCGAGGGCACCAGATTTCGGGCCCAAAATTGGGCAAGAAATCGGCACGTTGGCCTTGGGGCCAAAAGACGAACGGCCAGGGTCCGTAAGGCCGGGCCACTGGGTAACGACAATATATACCTATAACAATTGAGTGGAGCGAATGATATGTCACTAATAGTAGGCATGGCCGGCAAAGGCGGCACTGGTAAGACCACCCTGGCTGGCATGGCCGTCCGTTATCTTTCCAAAATGGGAAAGGTTCCCATCTTGGCCGTCGACGCCGATTCCAACGCGAATTTGGCCGACGTTTTGGGCATGTCGTACGATAGGACTTTGAGCGACGCCAGGGAAGAGATGAAGACCACCGTCGGCAACGTGTCCATTACCAAAGACACCCTGATCGAGATGCGCACCCAAGAGGCCATTGTCGAGGGCGACGACTTCGACCTGGTGGTCATGGGCCAGCCCGAGGGTTCGGGCTGCTACTGCGCCGCCAACGCCGTTTTGAGCGGGGTTTTGGAGAAGACCTTTAAGAACTACCCCTACCAGGTAATCGACAACGAGGCCGGCATGGAGCACATCTCCCGGCTGACCGCCAAATATATGGACATTTTTTACGTGGTCTCCGACGCCTCTAGGCGGGGTCTTACGGCCGCCCTGAGGATATGGCGCCTAGTGGACGAGCTGAAGATTACCATCCGCCACAAGTACCTTATCCTGAACCGTAACCGGGGCGGCGTCCCCGACGACGTCATGGCCATCATCAACGATGAACCCATGAATCTGGCCGGGGTGATCCCGGACGATCCGGCCATCTACGACACTGACCAGAAGGGCGAACCGACCTCCCTTTTGGCCGAGAACAACCCGGCCGTGGCGGCGGCCATGGCCATCTTTTCCAAAACCTTGGTCGAGTGAGGGGGAAAAGGTTTGGTTGGGAAGGGACGTTCGCCGGGTATAAACGGTTTACGGCCGGGAGATCCGGACGCTTACCTTGAGGCCTGCCTGGCCCTGGCCAATACGGCCTTGGCCGATTACGCTTCCCCGGCCGAGGTGGCCGAGGCGGCCGAGGATCTTAACGCCTACCCGGGACTGGGCCGTCTGAAGCCGCCCCAGTCCATCAGGGTC
>JAIRNQ010000198.1 GCA_031257955.1 Deltaproteobacteria bacterium
ATACCCGGGGCGACCTTAGCGGCGGCGACCATACCCGGGGCGACCTTAGCGGCGGCGACCATACCCGGGGCGACCTTAGCGGCGGCGACCATACCCGGGGCGACCTTACTTGGGGCGGCATTCAGGGCCCCGCCTTCCTGGGGCACCCCCAGCCAGAGCCGTTTAGCGTCTGTGGTTTAACGTTCAAGGTACTATAAACCGAAAGTCAAGGATTATGGAAACCCTTTCTATTCCCCAGAGTGTTTTGGACAAGGAAGCCCGACTTAAAGGCATCCTCCTCGAGTTAGGGAGCGTGGCCGTGGCCTTCTCCGGGGGCGTGGACTCAAGTTTTTTGTCGGCCGTCTGCGCCCAAACCCTACCCGGGCGCACCGTTTTGGTGACCGGCCGTTCGGCCAGCTTTCCCGAGAGGGAAAGGACGGCGGCCGGCGCCTTGGCCCGAGAACTGGGCCTCAAGCATGTCGTGGTTGACTCGGAGGAGCTTAATTTGGAAGGCTTTTCCCAAAACCCGCCCAACCGCTGCTACCTTTGCAAGCTGGCCCTATTCGGTAAGATCAAGGCCGTGGCCGAAGCCGAGGGAGTTAACCAAGTAATCGAAGCCTCCAACGCCGACGACGAAGGCGACTATCGCCCTGGGCTTACGGCCATAAGCGAGCTGGGGATTAGAAGCCCCTTACGCGAAGCCCGCCTGGAAAAGAGCGAGATTCGCCTTCTCTCCAAACGGCTGGGGCTTTCCACCTGGGACAAGCCTTCTTTCGCTTGTCTGGCCTCCCGTTTTCCTTACGGAGAGACCATTACGGTCGAGCGCCTGGAACGGGTGGACAAGGCCGAAAGTTTTTTGCTTCAGCTGGGCCTAAAGCAAGTTAGGGTCCGGTTCCACGACCAAGGCGAACTGGCCAGGATCGAGACCGACGACGAGGGCTTGGCCTTACTGATGGAACCGGCCATCCGGCCCAAGGTGGCCGAGCGCTTCCGCTCGCTGGGCTTTCTCTACTCGGCCGTGGACATTACCGGCTACAGGACCGGTAGCATGAACCTGACCTTGCCTGAGGGCCAAGGCAAACGGCCTGACTAGTCGCGGCATTCAGCGGGAGATGCGGCACTTAAAGGGAGATGCGACACTTAGAGGGAGTACGTGTTCGCCAATTATCGTGAGTGAAATCTGGATTGCGGCCACAACGCGAAAATGAAACGACGGGGATTGTTAATTTTACGACGGGCGGGCGGTTCTTGGAATGAATGGGGGCAAAGCCGGGGCCAGGGCCAAGGCCCGGACCTTAGGCCGGGCGTTTCGGGACGGACGCGGTCCGGTGAAGGGGATTGTGGGATAGGAAAGGCGGTGGGACGGTTCCCCCAAAACCCCCAAGCGGTGGGGATTTTGGGGGAGGGATGGATTACTCGCCCACAACGGTAATCTTTTCGACTTTCACGTCGGTCAGGGGACGGTCGTTTTGGTTGGTTTCCACCTTGCCGATGGCCTGAACCACGTCAAGGCCCTCAACGACGTGGCCGAAGATGGCGTGGCGGTTGTCCAGCCAGTCGGTCGGGGCCAAGGTGATAAAAAACTGCGAGCCGCCCGTGTTGGGGCCGCGGTTGGCCATGGAAAGGATTCCCGGGGCGTTGTGGGCCAAGCCGGGGCCAAACTCGTCTTTGATCTCGTAGCCGGGCCCGCCGGTGCCGTTGCCAACGGGATCGCCGCCCTGGATCATGAAGCCATCTATGACCCGGTGAAAAACCGTTCCATCGTAAAAGTTTTTCTTGACCAGGGTCAGAAAATTCTCCGTGGTCACGGGGGCCAAGTCGTCATAGGTTTCGACGATGAAGTTGCCCGCCGACGTTTGGAACTGGACCTTGGTCCTCTTGGCCTGGGCGCTTAAATTGGTCGAGGTAAAAAAAACAAAAGCGGCCACCGTGGCCAAGACTAAAAAGTAAACCATTTTAAATCTCTTTTCCATGAAACACCTTAAAAGAAACTTTTAAGAAAATGTGGATTATTGCCATTTTCAAATAAATGGCAATATTGGATAAAATGCGGACTATATGATTCGATAAAAATCGAATGAGTGTCACTGAGACAAGTTTAAATGGTCAGTCGCGACCGGTTAAGGGCTTGGCCATGCTTAGCGCCCAGGCGGTCGCGGGCGCCCAGTTTTAGAGGCCCTGGACAGGGCCCCGCTCAAACTCGGCCGGGATTACCCGCATTATACCGCGGTCGGGGCCAAGTAGCCACAGCCAAAGCCGAAAGCGGCCGGAAGGCCCTGGGCTGCCGGATTGGCGAATAAAAAAAGGCCCATGGAAAGGTCGCTAACCATGGGCTTTTGGTTTTGGAATGAGTATTGTTTTGCATGGTATTACTAAATATTAATGGCGTTGTGCAACAAAATCACGTAATCTACTGAATTTATTGGTCGGGGCGAGAGGATTTGAACCTCCGACCCATTGCTCCCAAAGCAATTGCGCTACCAGGCTGCGCCACGCCCCGCCACCGTCGCCGCGAATCGGCCAAAACGGAAAATGCCCGCCTTGTCGGCCAAAGATGGGGCCTTGGCCGATTGTCCCGAGCCTAGCTCGGTTCGCGGACCGACTGATTGTATCTAAGATACCCCTAAAAGTCTAGACCGTTTTTTGGGTGACCCGGGCCTTTCTCGCGGACGGGACGAGAGGCCGAGGGAGGCTGAGGCGAGGCTTTCGCGGACCTTGTATTTTATCGTGAATTTATTTATATTGTAACGTTAGAATCAAAACTGGCGTTCTTCGTCCGGATTCGATTTTATAAAACGCGTCGATTTGTTTGGCGCCCTTGCCCTTGGACTTGGGACTTGGACTTGGCCCTGGGCGGGCCAGGGGTTGGTTTAGAGACGGCCTGGGGCTTGTTTGGGGCTGGTTTATAACCGGCTTGGTTGAATCGACCAAATCAGAGTAATTTATCAAATACTGAAACGCTTAACCTCGAGCGGCTAGGCCACCGCGGGTGACCGGGGCTGGCGGCGGGGTTGAGTATTCGGGGAAGGCGGGGCCTTCCTGGGTCCGGGCGGCTTGGGCGAAACGGAACCGAAAAAGTTATATGTTAAAGAGAGTTTTTTTGGCATGACCCGCGAGAACACCTACAAGACACTTCTGGACCGCGGATTCATATACCAAACCACCGACGAAACGGCCCTGACTGACCTTTTCGCCCAGAAAGAAGTCACCGGCTACGTGGGCTTTGACGCCACGGCCGATTCGCTGCACGTGGGGCACCTATTGCCCTTGATGGCCTTGTCTTGGATGGACAAGACGGGACATAGGCCCATCGCCCTGATCGGCGGCGGGACCTCCATGGTCGGGGATCCCAGCGGTCGGTCGGAGGCCCGCAAGCTTATGACCGTGGCCACCATCAACCAAAATTTGGAAGGCATCAGGCCCCAAGCCCAGAGGTTCCTGTCCCTGGAAGACGGGCGGGCCTCTCTGATAGACAACAGCCAATGGCTACTGTCACTTAATTACGTGGAGTTTTTAAGGGATATCGGTCGCCACTTTTCCGTTAACCGGATGATTACGGCCGATTGCTACAAAAGCCGCTTGGAAACGGGGCTGTCTTTTCTGGAGTTCAACTATATGGTCATGCAGGCCTACGATTTCCTGGTCCTGTATGAAACCAAAAACAACATACTTCAGCTGGGCGGGCAAGACCAGTGGGGCAACATCGTGGCCGGGGTGGAACTTATCCGCCGCGTACACGGCGGCGAGGCCTACGGTTTAACCATGCCGTTGCTGCTTGACCCCAGAACTGGCGACAAATTCGGCAAGACCAACGCCGGGGCGGTCTGGCTCAGCTCGGAAAAAACCTCCGTCTACGATTTTTATCAGTTCTGGCGCAACATCGACGATCAGGAAGCCGGACGTCTCCTCTTGCTTTTCACCTTTCTGCCTTTGGAAGAATGTCGCTACTTGGCCACCAGACCCGGCAACCTCATAAACAGGGCCAAAGAAATCCTGGCCTACGAGGTAACCTCCATCTGCCATGGCCACCAAGCCGCCGCCGAGGCTTATGCCGCTTCGGTCAAGGCCTTTGGGCCGGCCGATCCCACGGGCGAGGTGGAGACCTCCTCAAAAATCGCCTCGGTGCCGTCGGTGCCTCTTGAGGCCGAGTTGCCCTCGATCGACATACCCCTCAAGGATCTTGAGGCCGCCGATCTGGCCCAGCTGTTCGTCATGGCCAAACTCTGTTCCTCCAAAGGCGAGGCCAGGCGGCTCATACGCCAAGGCGGGGCCTATATCGACAACCAGGCCGTGAGTTTGGACGACGAGGTGGGCTCACTGGTCGGGGCGGGCTGGCTCAAAACCGGCCGGGCCGTTCTCAGGGCCGGCAAAAAACGCTACATGACGGTCAAGGTCTCCTGAACCTGGTCCCGGGCCATGGCCAGGGCCAGGGGGCGAAGCGGGCGAGCGGGCGAGCGGGCTGGCCGAGACGGCCGGCCTTCGGCCGGGCGGAGGATTCGGAAGGGGGCAACACCGTGAAGGTTGGGATAAATGAGCAAGCTTAAGCCTTGGCGGGTCATCGATCGTTCCGAGACGCTTACCACGCCCGTCTTCCAAGTGGTCAAGCACCTTTGCGTTTCGCCCAAGGATGGGCTGGAAAAGTCCTTCGTGACCCTCAGTGCCCCGGAATGGGTTAACGTCATTCCCATTACCAATGACGGAATGGTCGTTTTGGTTAACCAGTTCAGGCACGGCACTGAAGAGTTTTCCCTGGAGTTGCCGGGTGGGGTATGCGAGTTGGGCCAGACCACCCTGGAGACGGCTAAGCGGGAGCTTATGGAAGAGACCGGCTACTCATCGGATGATTTCAGCCTTTTGTGCTCGCTAAAACCCAACCCGGCCCTCTTTGGCAACTCCATACACACCTATGTGGCCAGGGGGGCGGAACGCACTGGGGAAACCCACTTCGACGAAAACGAGGATCTCGAACAGACCTTGGTCTCGCTGGCCGAGCTGAAAGCCATGATCCTGGACGGCCGCATAGACCATGCCCTGATGGTGGCGGCCATAGGCCTTTTTTTGGCCCGCGAAGGCCAAGCCGGCCGGCCCTAAGGCCGCGGACGGCCTTCGTTACCACGCCACAAACATCGGGAGCCCCGGGGCTTCCCGCAAATATACTGAGAGGCGCGTATGAAACGTTTAACGCTTACGATTTTGGCCGTCATTCTGGCCGCCGCTTTGGCCGGCTGCGGGGTGGGCAGCGGGAAACGCTTAAACCTGGATTTCCGGCCCCAGGGCGGCCTACAACTGACCACCGGCGTCGTCCAGTTGGTGGTGGTCGATAACCGGACCAACAAAAGCTTAGTGGGCCCAGCCGCCACGGCCAGAGAACTTTTGAAGGAAAGCCAGACGGGTCTCTTGGATCTGACCACGACCATGCCCAACGGCACGACCATCTCCCTGAGCCACCTGTCGGTTCCGGCCCTGGTCTTCGAGTCGGTAAAAAATAAGCTGGCCACCCTGGGGGTGACCGGTAACCCGGACACGGCCGGGGCCAAGGCCCGGGTCACGGTCTACGTGACCGAGTTCCTCATTGACGTTGAAGGCAACGATTACGTGGGCCGGGTGGCCATGCGGGCGGTAATCGATCGACCGGGCATACAAACAATACATAACACCGTGGCCAGCGCCCAGGGGAGCAAGTTTAAGCTGGTCGGGGACATGGGGGCCAGCGATCCCCTAAGCGACGCTTTGAACAAATGCGTGAACAGCCTGGACTTCTCGGGAATAAACACATTTTAACGGGAGGCTCGGCTTACCCATTACCTACCGCCAACGCTTAGGCACGCCTTCAGGGGCGCGCCTACTTTTCCCCGGAACTATCGCCTTTGGCCGGGGGCCGGGACCCGTTGGCCTTGGCCAGATTCGGCCGGGGCCGGGACCCGCTGGCCTTGGCCAGATTCGGCCGGGGGCCGGGACCCGTTGGCCTTGGCCAGATTCGGCCGGGGGCTTCGGAAATGCCGAAGTAAACCGCTTTTCCGAAAACAAGGAACGCAAAGCTCAATAGATACATATGTCAGAACGAAACGAAATCGAGGGTGCCTCAAATTCCCTTGACATCATACCCTTAGGCGGGCTGGAGGAAATAGGCCTTAACTGCACCGCCTTGGTTTACGGCCGAGACATTTTGGTCATAGACGCCGGGCTCATGTTCCCCGAGGTTAAGCAACCCGGTGTGGATCTGGTGGTTCCGGACTTTTCTTTCCTGAAGAACAACGCCGACCGGGTCTTGGGACTGATACTGACCCACGGCCACGAGGATCACATCGGGGCCCTGGCCCATTTTCTCAAGGACGTTCCCACTACCGTTTACGGGACTCGCTTGACCTTGGCCATGTCCATGGACCGGCTTGACGAGTACCAAGTGCCGGTCCCGCCCCTGGTGGTCGTCCGGCCCCGGCAAACGGCCAAACTGGGCCCTTTCGAGGTCGAATTCATAGGGGTTAACCACAGTATCCTAGACGGCGTGGGCTTGGCCGTGACCACCCCCCTGGGGGTAATCATCCACACCGGGGACTTCAAGATAGACCCCTGCGCCCCGCCGGCCGAAAGAACCGACCTCTTCACCTTCGCCCGTTACGGCGAAAGCGGGGTGCTGGCCCTCCTGTCCGATTCCACCAACTCGGACGTGCCCGGCCATAGCCTGAGCGAGGTCGAGGTCGGGCGGGCCCTGACTTCCCTCTTCCAGATGGCCAAAGGCAGGATCATTCTGGCCTGCTTCGCCTCCAGCTTGGCCCGCATCAGGCAGGTGGCCCTGGCCGCCCAAAACTCGGGTCGCAAGCTTCTCTTCGACGGTAGAAGCATGCTCAACTCCGTTTCCCTGGGCTGCCAAGTCGGCTACTTGAACCTTGAGGAAGGCGCGGTCGTTGAGATCGACGAGGCCATGGCGCTGCCGGACGATAAATTGGTGGTGGTGGCCACCGGCAGCCAGGGGGAACCTTTATCGGCCTTGGCCAGGATGGCCTCCGGGGAACACAAACACATCAAAGTCGACCAAGGGGACACGATCATCTTTTCGGCCAGGGTTATCCCCGGAAACGAGCGGGCCATCCTAACCCTCACCAACCTCTTCCACGGGATAGGGGCCACCGTGGTCGATAGCCGATACCACACGGTACACGCCTCGGGGCACGGCCAGATGGAGGAGCTGAAATTGATGCTCGATTTGACCAAGCCCAAGTACCTGATCCCCATACACGGCGAGCCCCAACACGTTTTGAAACACGCCGCCCTGGCCATGGAAACGGGCATGGAAGCGGACCGAATCAAGATACTAAAAGACGGCCAGCGTCTCATGTTCACCCCCAACGGGAGCTGCCAATTGGGCGCCCCTATCCACACCGGGCGCATGGTCGTTGACGGCAACCGCCTGGGCCAAGCGGACGATCCGGTTCTTCGCAGCCGCCTGAGCCTGGCCGAAATGGGCTTGGTTTACGTAATCTTGGTTTTAAACGCCAAGGATCTTTCCCTGGCCGCGCCGCCGCAAGTGAACATCCACGCCCTCCACTATGAGGACGAACCCCATTTGGAATCGGAGGCCGTGGAAACGACCGAATTGACCCTGGAGGAGTGGCGAGAGAAACAAATGCCCCCAGACGATTTCGATCTGTCAAATCTCATCGACAACGTCAAACGGAACGTTAGACGGCTGTTTAAGCGGGCCATAAGCCGAAAGCCGCTTATCTTTACCGAAGTGATTTTTATCGGCGATGGGGAAGACGGGTAACCGCCCGAATCCAAAACCAAGTTAAGGCCATATGGACGGTACCATATGGCCAGAGCCGTATGGACGGTACCATATGGCCAGAGCCGTTTGGACGGTGCCATATGGCCAGAGACTAGAATCCCAAGACCTTATCCCATTGGTCAACCTTCCCATGGCGCTCGCTCTGACGGTTGGTTGGCTTTAAATGATCATTGGCGTAAAGGACTAACCATGGATAATCAAGACAACAACCTGAAATCGCTTATGGCCAAAGCCGATAAAGGCGATGCCAATGCCCAATTTATCTTGGCTAACATGTACTTCATGGGCGAAAGCTTCCCGGAACCGGGAAAAAAGCTCAAAATGGACAACGAAAAGGCCCGTTATTGGTTTGAGAAAGCGGCCGAACAAGGCCTACCCGAAGCCAGGCTCTGGTTGTCCCTTTGGTATATGGATTCTCCGGCGCCAACGGATAAAGTCGAAAGTGAAGAGTCGTCCGACGCGGCTGACTCTCACGAACGGGATGTTCTTAAGGACTTTCGTTTGTCCAGCATTAAAAACCCTAAAGACAGAAAAAAGACCTTATTTTTACTGCATAAGGCCATCAAAATTAAAAACCCCGAAGCCCAGTTACACATTGGTATGAACTACCTTAAAGGCAACCAAATACCCCGGGACCCGGAAAAGGCTGAGTACTGGTGCAGAGAGTCCGCCAAAAGCGGTTTCTTTGATGCCCAAGCAATACTGGCCAGGGCTTATCAGATCGGCGATTTCGGGAAAGTTAACCTGCCCGAATCCGCCATTTGGTATGAAAAGGTGGCCAAAAAACACTTCCCGCCGGCCCAGTATGAAATGGCCGTTATATACAAAAAAGGCCGGGGAAGGCCAAAAGACTTGGAAAAGGCCGCCCACTGGTACCTTATGGCCGCCGAGGAAGGTCATAGACGCTCCCAATTCGATTTGGCCGTACTGTACAAACACGGTAAGGGCGTCCCCAAGAATCTGTACAAAGCGGCCAATTGGATGGAAAAAGCCGCTAGCGCCGGCTACACCAGGGCCCTATACCACTTGGCATCAATGTATTATTTTGGGACGGGAGTCCGTCAAAACCGGGTAAAGTCCCTAGAGCTTTGTACCAAGGCCGCCTATCGCGGACACCCGGAGGCAATGGCAAACGTGGCCTTGCACTCCCACTTTGGCCACGGGGGACCTAAAAATGACCTTTTAGCCCTTTCCTTCCTCGTCAACGCGGCGGATTTCGGCCACAAAGGGGCCAAAAAATGCGTTGACGAACGCGTAATAGACATTCGCAAGTTTCCGGAAAAACTGCCGAAATACTTGACCTTTTACAAAAAGGCCCTTGGCCGTCCCGATTACAAACGCAAATCCTAAGC
This sequence comes from Deltaproteobacteria bacterium, assembly GCA_031257955.1. Taxonomy (GTDB): domain Bacteria; phylum Desulfobacterota; class Desulfarculia; order Adiutricales; family Adiutricaceae; genus JAIRNQ01. The sequence goes on from JAIRNQ010000198.1 coordinate 9,118, forward strand.
CAGCCCCCACTGGTCGCGTTCCCGGACCGACAAGCCTTTCGGGCCCGGGCCCAAAAGTCTTGGGCCTTCCGGAGACGGAGGGCGGCCAAAGGCCAGGACAATGACCAATAATCCATCGGTCCCTTGATAGGCCAATCCAATGATTGGCCTATCGGCGGACTATTTGATTTATAGAGCCATCGCTTTATTATTGACGCCCGACCTGCCCTTTATTGGCCGCCGCCGCCCTTAAGGCGCGTCGCCAAGTGAACCCATGAACCAAGATTTTTCCGTTTTACGCCAAACCATGCTAAAGGCCAAGGCGGCGTCCAAGGCCCTGGCCGGATCGAGCGGGCAAGCCAGAAACGATTTTCTGGGCGCCTTGGCCGGGCTCATCGAAGCCAGTTTGCCGGCCTTGGTTTTAGCCAACCAAAGCGACGTCGGCCATGCCCGGGCCAACGGGGCCAGCCCGGCCACCTTGGATCGACTGGCCCTGGACGAGAAACGCTTGCGGGGCTTAAGCCAGGGCCTATTGGCCTGCCAAGCCTTGCCCGACCCTTTGGGAAAAACCGAGGATCTGGCCACCTTGCCGGACGGCCTTACCGTTGGCCGCCGCCGTATCCCCCTGGGCCTTATCGCCTTTATCTGCGAGGCCCGTCCCGGGGCGGTGATAGAAGCGGCGGCCATGGCCGTCAAAAGCGGCAACGCCCTCTTGGCCAAACCCGGACGCGAATCTCTGGAAACGTCTGGACTATTTGGGGGATTAATCGCCAAAGCCTTGGCCCAAGCCAACCTCCCGCCGGAGGCGGTGGCGGTGAGGCCCGATCTCGGGCCCGAGGAGCTTAAATTCGCCATGTCCCGGGAAGAAATCCTGGATCTAGTCATTCCCAGGGGCGGAGAGGGTCTCATCCGCTTCGTGGCCGATAACAGCAAAGTCCCGGTCCTAAAGCATTATAAAGGGGTAAACCACCTATACGTGGACAATCTGGCCGATCTGGACATGGCCGTCGGGCTAACCGTGAACGGCAAGTGTAACCGCCCGTCAACCTGTAACGCTTTGGAGTGTTTGCTCATCCATCAAGACCGGCTTTTCGATTTTTTGCCGGCGGTGGCCAAGGCCCTCATCGACAACGGCGTCAAGGTTTACGCCTGCCCCAGGGCCAGGGCCGCGGTGGCCGGACTGGAAGAGGCCAAGGACGAACACTACGGCCGGGAATTTTTGGATCTGGAACTGGCCATGAAGATCGTCGATAGCCTGGACGAGGCTTTGGCCCATATCGAAAAATACGGCTCCAATCACACCGTGGCCATCTGCACGGAGGGTTGGGCCGTGGCCGAGGCCTTTCTGGATCGGGTTGACGCCTCGTGCGTTCTGGTTAACGCCTCGACCCGGCTTAACGACGGCGGCTGCCTGGGCCTGGGGGCGGAGATTGGCATAAGCACCTCAAAAATCCACGCCTACGGCCCCATGGGCCTTAGGGAGCTGACCACGACCAAGTTCGTGGTGGTGGGACGGGGGCATGGGCGCCGGTGACCGATCCCCTGACCAACCCGAAACAAATATCGACCAGGTTAGCCAACGGCTTACTGTTGGGCGCCGCCGCCCTTTGGGGCCTTACCTTCACCGCGGGGAAGGTCGCCTCCCTCCAGGCCAGTCCCCTCAACGCCACTCTGTGGCGTTTCGTTTTGGCCGGGCTGATTTTGGTGCCCATGGCCGTAAAGGCCGCGGCCGGAAAGCCCTACTTTGGGCTGACGCTGGCCTCGCTGCCCTCCCTGGCCCTCTCGGGCCTGACCGGGCTGGTCCTTTATAACTTTTTTTTTATCAAGGCCCTCCGGCTCATCCCGGCCAGCCGGGGCTCGGTCATCGTCTGCGGTTCGCCGGCCTTGATTTACCTGGGCTCGGTCATTTTTTTTGGTGAAAAGCTAAAAACCGTCCGGGTCGTCGGTATAGCCCTGTCGCTGCTCGGGACGGCCTGGGCGGTCAGTTCCGGGCGCCCCTTTGATCTTTGGTCCACCGGGCCAAGCCGGGGCGATCTGATCATGCTGCTGTGCCCGCTAAGCTGGACGGTCTATTCACTTTTGGCCAAACTGGTCCTGAAAAGAAACGATCCCTTGTCCGCCAACGCTTGGTCGGTGGTGGCCGCCGTGGCCATGATGTTCGTTTTGGTGCCCGTCTCCGGCGAACCGCTGGGCGAGGTGGCCACCTACGGTCCGATAACCTGGCTGTGCCTAGTTTTTTTGGGCCTGGGCGGAACGGCCTTGGGCTTCACTTTCTTCTATCAAGGCATCGTCGCCCTGGGACCCCACAAGGCCGCGGCCTTCATAAACCTCGTCCCGATTTTCGGCATTTTTTACGGCTGGTTGCTTCTGAAGGAAACGCCGGGCTTGAGCCTTTTCGTGGGCCTGGCCATGATCCTCGCCGGCATCCGCCTAATCCAAAAATACTGACCCCGACCCATCGGGCCCTTCGCCCGAAAGGCCGGGCCAAGCGGCCGCCGTCCCGACGGGAGGAATCGTTTTAGACAGGTTCGGGCTTGGGTATAGTTTTTACGTCTTTAGGCTTTTACGTCTTTAAGTTTTTACGTCTTTAGGCTTTTGGGGCTAATCCTTTCTTGATATGGCAAATTTTTTCTCTATAGAGTCCTCGGACCCCACCTGCCAGGCCAGAGCCGGCCTCATCTCCACCGCCCATGGGGACGTCCCCACACCCATATTCATGCCGGTCGGGACCAGGGGCACGATCAAGGCGGTGGCCCCCGACGATCTGGAAAAGATAGGGGCCAAAATCGTTCTGGCCAACACTTACCACCTCTCGCTTAGGCCCGGTCCGGATCTTATCTCCCGTTTCGGCGGTCTCCACGCCTTTATGGCCTGGCCGGGGCCGATCTTAACCGACAGCGGCGGCTACCAAGTCTTTTCTTTGGCCGGCCTCAGGAAAATCACCCCGGAGGGGGTCACTTTCAGATCCACTTACGACGGGGCCAAGGTCTTCATGAGCCCGGAAAGCGCCGTCGGGGCCCAGCTGGCCTTCGGCGTCGACATACTTATGTGTCTGGACGAATGCACCCCCTACCCGGCCAGCCGGGAGGAAGCCGAAAAATCGATGAACCTGACCCTGCGATGGGCCAAGCGCTGCCGGCTGGCCTGGGAGGCCCACGGCCAGCCGGCGGGGGCCCTGTTTGGGATATCCCAAGGGGGCTTCTACCCCGACCTTCGGAAGAAATCCGCCGAGGACATCGCCGCCCTCGATTTGCCCGGCCAAGCCGTGGGCGGTTTGGCCCTGGGCGAGCCGTCGGAAATGACCCTGGAGGCCATCGAGACGGCCAGAACCGGACTTTCTCCCCACAAACCCATGTACCTCATGGGCATGGGAACCCCCAGGGACATAATCGAGGGCATAAAACGCGGGGCCGACATGTTCGATTGCGTCATCCCCACCAGAAACGCCAGAAACGGCCAACTCTTTACCCGCCGCGGAAAAATTAACATCCTAAACGCCCGCCACAAAGACGACCAAAACCCCTTGGATGACCTATGTTCCTGTTATTGTTGCCGAAATTTTTCCAGGGCCTACCTTAGGCACCTACACCAAAACAAAGAACCTTTGTTTTTGCGCCTGGCCAGCCTACACAACCTCCATTATTATCTTGAACTGGTTAGGGGCGCGAGAGAGTCCTTGCTTAAGAATCAGTTTTCATGGTATTATAAAGAGTTTTATGAACTTCAGGATAGCGAATCCTGAAGCTTGCCCCTGGCCTTAACGGCTAAGGTCCCCGGCTATCACCAAAATCTTTAAACGACGCACCTTTTTTTAAAGCGCCCAAGAAAGCTCTGAATTTATCGGACTTTTTTTATTGGTGCCGTAACTTAAGCCGCCTGTCGTAAGAAAATATTCTCAGCGGCCATAAAAAGCCTTCGCCATAACCCCTCTTACGGAGAATGACCACCATGTTGACGTATCTTTTAACCACCGCCGCCCAAGCCTGGGCCATGGCCCCCCAGCAAACCGCCGACGGTCAGCAGTCCGGCGGGGGCATGCAGCTGTTTATCCTGATGGGCGGCTTTATCTTAATCTTCTACTTTCTTTTGATCCGCCCCCAGAAAAAACAGCAGCGCGAACGCCAAAACATGCTTGACAACATCAAAAAGGGCGACCGCGTTCAGACCAACGGCGGCCTTTTGGGCGTGATCACCGGCGTGGACGCCAAGGAGGTGACCCTCAGGATCGCCCCCGAGGTCAGGGTGAAGGTGGCCAGGGTGGCCATAGCCGGGGTGATTAGGGTCACCGCCGACTCCGAATCCACGGCCAAAGCCAAGGGCAAGGACGCCGAGGCCGACGACGGCGAGAAGACCGACCTTAGTAAGCCCGGCGACTCCAAGTAATCTTTTGGCCTCGCCCCGCCGACGCCGAGGCCAACGCCGGCGCTAAGGCCGGCGACCAGACCGACCTTAGCGAGCCTTTCGACTCCAAATATATTTTTGGCCGCTCCGGCTTCAACTTCGGTACTTTTTTTGGCCCCCAGTCCCGCCTTCGGCCGGGACCGAGGCCGCCCGGCTGAAGCGCCAGCCGACATCTCGAAAAATCGCGACTTTCTTGGGCTGTTTCTATGAACAAAAATCTCATGTGGCGAGGCATAATACTGCTTCTGGTAATTGGGGGCGGGCTTTATTATTTACTGCCCACCCTGTTGGGAGGAGTCCCTTCCAAGGACGAGCCGGGCTTTTCGATATTGCCATCAAAGGTCATAAACCTGGGCTTGGACCTAAAAGGCGGCATCTACCTAGCCATGGAGGTTGACCTCCAGGTGGCGGTCAACAACGCCACCCGCCGGACCATGGACGATCTGCGCCGCCGGCTTAACGACGCCAACGTCACCGGCTACCGGTTGGAGAACGAGAACTCCCCCGAGATCCTGCTGGAACTTAACGATCCGGCCAACCAAGCCGCCGTCACGGAGATCCTCGACCGCTATTACGGAGAGACCCTAAGGGTCGCCTCCCGGGAAGGGACCAAATCCGTCTTAACCTATACCACCGACGCCTTGGCCGATCTCCGGGACATGACCGCCCGGCAAGCCTTAGAGACCATCCGTAACCGTATCGACATGTACGGCGTGGCCGAGCCGGACATTAGGCCCCAGGGCGAGGATCGCATTATCATACAGCTCCCGGGCGTCTCCGATCCCGAGGAAGCCATAGTCCTCATAGGCAAAACGGCCATACTGGAATTCAAACTGGTCGACGACGGTACCACCACCCCCGAAGAGGCCATCCGGGTAGGGGCGCCCCCGGGTACCGAGGTCCTCTACGAACGCTACGTCGACCCGGTCAGTGGAGTCGAGAGCCGGATCCCGCACCTTCTGCGAAAACAGGCCCTGATGACCGGCGACTCGCTGGTCGATTCCCGGGTGGTGCGCGGCCAGCAGTTTGGGGAACCCCAGGTGACGCTTACCTTTGACAGCCGCGGGGCCAGGGAATTCGACGAGCTGACCTCCCGTTACGTTGGCCGCAGGCTGGCCATTGTTTTGGACAACCAAGTTTACAGCGCCCCGGTCATAAAAACCCGCATCCCCGACGGCGAGGCCTACATCGATCAAATGACCTTGGATGAAGCCCGGGTATTGTCCGTCGTCTTAAGGGCCGGCGCCTTGCCCGCCCCGGTATCGGTGCTCGAACAGAGAACCGTTGGCCCTTCCATGGGACAAGACTCCATAAAACAAGGCTTTACCGCCGGCGTGACGGGGCTGTGCCTGATTTTGGGCTTCATTCTCGTCTACTATCGGCTTTCGGGCGTCGTAGCCGATCTGGCCTTACTGGTTAACTTTCCTATCGTTTTGGGGGCCCTGGCCGCCTTCGGGGCCACGCTGACCCTTCCGGGCATATTTGGCCTGGTGCTGACCATGGCCATGGCCGTCGACGCGAACGTCTTAATCTTCGAGCGCATCCGAGAGGAAACCAGGCTCGGCAAGGGCCCGTCCGGGGCCATCAAGGGCGGATTCGACCGGGCCTTCTGGACCATCTTCGACTCCAACATCACCACCATCCTGGCCGCCATGGTCCTTTACCAGTTCGGTAGCGGCCCCATCAGGGGCTTCGCCGTGACCTTGATCATCGGCATACTGTCCTCGATGTTTACCGCCATATTCGCTTCCAGGTGGATCTTCGATTTGGTTCTGTACAATAGGCGAAAAATTAAGAAAATAAGTATTTAAGGCTTTATTCTTAACTCCATGGTTTACCCGACAAGGAAGGCGCCCCAAGATGTCCTTTGAACTGATTAAGCCCAATTCCAACGTGAATTTCATAGGCAATCGCTACAAGGCCTTTGTCGTTTCGGGCCTATTGATCCTGATCTCGATTGTTTCCATGATCTACCACAAAGGCCTAAACCTCGGGGTCGACTTCAAGGGCGGCCTACTGTTGCAATTTAGGCTCCAAGAAAATCCTGGGGCCGAGGCCTTGAGGGCCACCTTCGGCGAGGCCAATTTCGCCATCTCCAGCCTCCAGAATTTCGGCGACACCGGAAACGAGTACCTGGTAAACCTGAGCGACAGTCCCGTGGCCGAGGGGCAATCCTTATCCCAGGCGGCCGTGGCCCTTCTGGAAAAGACTTACGGCGAAGACAAGGTGGAGATCCGCCGGGAGGAGATGGTCGGGCCCAAGGTTGGCCAGGACCTACGCCAAAAGGCCCTTTACGCCATCTATTACAGCATTCTCATAATCATAATCTATATTTCTGGGCGCTTTGAAAAAAAGTGGGGGACCTCGGCCATTTTTGTGGCCATCCTCCTTGGAATCATTTATGTGGTAAGCCTTTTCGGAGTTGGGGTGGGCACACTAATCATCGTCGCCCTCATCGTTACTTTGATTACCTGTTACGCGCTTAAATTTTCCTTCGCCCTGGGCGGCATAATCGCCCTAATGCACGACGTGATTATCACCGCCGGAGTATTCTCCCTCCTCAACAAAGAGATCACCCTCTCCTTCGTGGCCGCCATTCTGACCATCATCGGCTACTCCCTCAACGACTCCATCATCGTCTTTGACCGCATCAGGGAGAACACGGCCAAAACCCGCAAGGCCGACCTACCCACCCTGATCAACAAAAGCATAAACGAGACCCTCTCCCGGACCATCCTGACTTCGGGGACCACCGTAATGGCCCTCCTGAGCCTCTACTTCCTCGGCGGCCCGGTCAACCGCGACTTTGCCCTGGCCCTCCTCATCGGCGTCTCGGTCGGGACCCTCTCCTCCATCTTCCTGGCCGCCCCGATTCTCCTCCTCTGGGAAAAAAAGCGCCCGGCCAAGATCTAATCCTCACCACTCTCCCCGCCCAGACGCCCTAACGCCCTGGGCGGGGTTTTTACCCCAACCCCGCCCAACGCCACAGACGCTCCCAGACGCCCCCAGACGCGTCCAGGACGAAGTTTTTCCCCATAGACCCCCCCATCCCTCTTCGCCCCATGCCCCCAGACGCGCCCTGGGCCCGTTTATGGGCAATCCTGAAGCCAACCAAAACTCCCCCCACCGCCTTTCCCGCCCACAGCCCCCAGACGCCCACCGGCCGGCCGGGGTTTTCTTGGGCCGGACCGGGACCAACATTTTCTTCCATAAAAACCCACCACAAAACACCCTCTCGCCGCTTTTCCGTTCGCCAGGTCGCCAACGAAGTCCTCCCCCCTCTATGCGAGCCCGAGTGACCGAAGGGAGGGGCGGCTCGGTTGACCGGCGGGCCATTGGAACCGGGCCACCAGTTATCCGCGAGTGTGGGGGCAGCCAGCCAGGGGACGGGAAATCGCTGGGAGCAAGTCGAACGACAAGGGCCCGGGTTAAAGGGCTTAGCTTGGCGAGGGTTTGCCAAGTTGAAGGCTTGGCTCGGGCTGGCCTTGGCTCGGGCTGGTCTTGGCTCGGGCTGGTCTTGGGATGTTGGGCTGGTCCCCCCACCGTTCGGTTAAGGGCCGGGGGGTGTTTTTTTGGTTGGCGCGGACGGGCAAAAAAATGCTTGACGCGGGAATGGGCTGGGGTCTAAGATGGGTTACTGTTTTTTGTTAGCTGATTGGCGGCGTTTTCGTCGAAGGCTGGAAGACTTTTTTGAGTCTCCCGGCCTTTTTTGTTGTCATGATATGACTAATAGTTTGGAGAGTGGTTTTGATAAGGGGCCATGATCGCTATTAGTTGCTAATGATTATTTTATTTTATACAATAAAGATTATTGTAGTATATAATGATTGACTTTAATTTTAAAGCTGTATTTTTTGTCCTTGATTCTATATAATCAATAACTTAAAAACTTAATTGTCGATATAAGTTTGTTTTATATCGGGGATTATAAGTTTGCCAAGGAGCTTTTCATGAAAAAATTTTTTATTTTAATGATTCTCTTGGCCGCCATCGTGGCCGCCTGGCCCGGCCAGGAGCTTCGGGCCCAAGAGCTTCCCAAGGAAGTTCGCTTTGCCTTTTTGAACGGGCCCAGGCCCTGGATTTTGGGCAAAATCGACAAGAGTTTTGACAAGGCCTTAGGGGTCCCGGTCAATTGGATCGGCTTTCCCAGCGGGCCGCCGGCCCTGACCGCCTTGGCCGCCGGAGAGGTGGACATCGTCAGGGTGGGCTGCGTGCCGGTAACGTCGTTTCTGAGCAAAAAAGTTCCCCTGACGGTCATCGGCATTGCCGGGGTCATCGACACCAGCGAGCGGCTGGTGGCCAAGAACGCCATCAAATCGATTAAGGATCTCGAGGGGCGCACCGTGGCCACGGTGACCGGCTCCACGGCCCATTACGCGTTGCTGGCCGCCTTTAAGGTCCACGGGGTGGACGTTTCCAAGGTTAAGCTGGTAACGCTTAACCCGGCCGACCAGGTGGCCGCCTGGAAGAGGGGCGACATCGACGCCTCTTACGTTTGGGGGCCCTTCTGGCATGACTTGGAGGTGGACGATGGCCACATATTACTGAGTTCAGGCGAACTTAACAAAGACGGCTATTATTTGTTTAATGCCTACGTGGTTTCCAACGATTTCGCCAAGAAATATCCCGATCTGGTCAGCAAGTTCTTGACCGCCTTCGAGGAAACCGTTAACCGCTATAAGGCCGACCCGGACGGCTCGGCCGCTTTGATCGCCAAGGAACTGGCCCAGGATTTGGACGGGGCCAAGCAGACCTTGGCCGGGTTGAAGTATCTGAGCCTCAAGGAGCAGCTGGAGAGCCAGTGGCTGGGCGACGGCTCGGGACCCCCGTCGGGCATAGCCAAGAGCTTTTCCGACCAAGCGACATTTTTGGTCGAGCAAAACGAGCTTAGGTCCCGGGACGTCCCCGAGTCCTTTGCCCCCAACATCGACGTGAGCTACATAAAAAAGGCCCTGGGCCAATGATCGGAGCGGGGCGGGAGCTATCGCCGGGAGTGGCCGTCGGCATTAGCGTCGGGACGGTCGCCGCCTTCGTGGGCGCCTGGCACCTTTGCGGGCGGCTGGGGCTTTTGAGCCCGGCCATTCTCCCGCCCCCGGAAGAGATCTGGCTGACCACGGTCGAGATTCTCGATATCGGTTACCACCAAATCCCCTTGTGGAAACACGTTGGGGTCAGCGTGGCCAGGGCTTTGGCCGCCTTCGCCCTGGCCATCACGGCCGGCGTCCCTTTGGGGCTGGCCATGGGGCTCTTTCCGGTCCTCTCGTCGGCCCTGGAGCCATTCGTCCAGTTCTTTAGGCCCCTTCCCAAGATCGCCCTGATCCCGTTGGCCATATTGTGGCTGGGCATCGGCGAGGTCTCCAAAATCTTTCTGATTTTCCTCTCTACCCTGTTCACGGTCGTGGTCGGGAGCGCCGCCTCGGTAAAGGGTGTGGGACAAGGGAAACTGCGACTGGGGGCGGCCTTGGGCACCAATTCTTGGCAACTGATCTATCACATCATCCTGCCGGCCTCGCTACCGGGCATCTTTACCAGCGTCCGGCTGGCCATCGGGGTGGGCTGGACCACGCTCATCGCCTCCGAGATGGTGGCCGCCGATTCTGGGATGGGCTGGATGGTCATGAACGCCAGCTCTTACATGCGGACGGACTTGGTCCTTCTGGGCATAATACTTTTGGGCGTGACTGGATACATTCTCGATTACGTACTGGTCCTCATCGAAAGGGCCTGCGTCCCCTGGGCTGGGAAAGAATGAAGGGGGTGGCCATGGGGTGCCAAAGGGAAAGGCTGGCCGCGCCGCCGGAAACGCTTTGGGACGAACGCCAAGGCCCGGGTCTCTGTCCCGAAACCGGGACAAGGACGGTAGTTGGGACGGGAGTAGTTGGCGGAGACGAGACCATCCTAAACGACGGGTCCTTCGGCCCGGGCCCGGGGGAGTCGATTCGGGGCTCGTCCATCGCCTTTGAGGCCGTTAGCCACCGTTATCCGGGACGGGGCAAGGTGCCCGGGACCGAGGCGGTGGAAGATTTCAGCGTTTCAATCGAGCCAGGTAGTTTGGTATGTTTGTTGGGACCTTCGGGTTGCGGCAAATCCACCGTATTGAACGTCCTGGCCGGCTTTGAAAAGCCCACCTCCGGGCGGGTTTTGGTGGACGGGCGGGAAATTTCCAAGCCTGGGCCGGATAGGGGCATCGTCTTCCAGGAGGCCAACCTCCTGCCTTGGCGCAAGGTGCTGGCCAACATAACCATGGGGCCGGATCTGGCCGGGCGGCCAAAAAAAGAAACCAAGCTAAAGGCCAAGCGCTTCATCCAACTGACGGGACTGTCGGGTTTTGAAAACCACGCCCCCTACGAACTCTCCGGGGGCATGAAGCAGAGGGTGGCCCTGGCCCGGGCCTGGATCTCTGAGCCGCCGATACTGGTCATGGACGAGCCCTTCGGCGCCCTGGACGCCCAAACCCGGATAGACATGCAGGAACTGCTGGTCGGGGTCTGGGAGAAGACCGGTTCGACCATACTGTTCGTCACCCACGACGTTGACGAGGCCCTGTTCCTGGCCGATCGGATACTGGTCATGACCCCGCGGCCCGGGAGACTGGCCAAGGACATACCCTGGCCCATGGAAAGGCCGAGGGTTTACGAAAATCTGGTAGTCAACCCCGAATACGCCGCTCTCAAGAGGGAGATCCTCTTGGCCATGAGGCGTCCAGACTATAACATCTGACAAAGGCCCATCCGACCCCATCCGACCCCATCCGAATCCCATCCGAATCCCATCCGGTTCAGGGTTCGCGTTTTAAGGGGCCAAATACGGCCCAGGCGGGAAGTTTACCCGGAGGTGGCTATCTCCCTATCCCCCTTGGACCAAAATCGCCGTGAGGGGCCTTTAAGACCGTTTACGGGGCAAGGACCCGCGGACGTATATTTGCCCCCAGGCCGGGATTGGTCAGACGCCCACCCCCATCCAATCCCGCCCGATCCCATCCGGTTCAGCTCTCGCGTTTTAAGGGGCCAAATACGCCCCAGGCGGGAAGTTTTCTCGGAGGTGGCTATCTCCCTATCCCCCTCGGGCCAAAATCGCCGGAAGGGGCCATTAAGGCCGTTTACGGGGCAAAGCCCCGCGGATCGCCATCGGCGGGCGCGAAATCGCCGGGGGGGTTATTTGGCCACCTTGCGGGTAAAGGCCCCCGGACGTTTGGCATCGGCAATATCTTAGCCCCGGCGAGCAACAATCGCTGGGAAGGGCCATTGGGTCCCCATTATGAGGAAAGGCGCGTGAACCTTCATTTGTTCCCCAGGCGGGGATACGTCAAGCAACCCACCCCCATCGAGTGGCTGCCCCGTTTGAGCGAACGGCTGGGCGTGGAAGTCCACGCCAAGCGGGACGATCTACTGGAAGGCTGTCTGGGCGGCAACAAAACCCGCAAGTTGGATTTTTCCATCGCCAAGGCCATAAGCCAAGGGGCCGACGCCCTGATCACCTGCGGGGCCATCCAGTCCAACCACTGCCGGCTGACCCTGGCCTGGGCCATCAGGGAGAACCTGGAGTGCCACCTGATCCTGGAGGAGCGGGTCAAGGATACCTACGATCCCAAGGGCTCGGGCAACAATTTCCTCTTCAACCTCCTCCAAGCCAACTCGGTCAAAGTGGTCCCGGGCGGCTCCGACGTCCATGGCGAAATGGAAAGACTGTCCGAAAAGCTAATCGCCCAAGGCAAAAGACCATTTTTGATCCCGGGCGGGGCGGCCGATCCGGTCGGGGCCTTGGGTTACGCCGCCTGCGCCCAGGAGATAACCGGACAGCTATTGGAAAGCGGCCAGAGCTTTAGCCATTTGGTCTGCGCCAGCGGGAGCGGCGGGACCCAGGCCGGACTCCTGGCCGGCTTCGCCGCCACCAACACGCCCATCAAGGTCATCGGCGTCAACGTCAGAAGGCCCGACCGCAAGACCCAGGAGGACTTAATCCTCGGGCTTACCCGGGACACCTTGTCCCTTCTGGGTTTTAAGGGAGAGTTCGACCCCAGCCAGGTCCATTGCGACGAAAGGTTTTTGGGCCTCGGCTACTCACGGCCCTCGGAAACGACTCTCGAGGCCGTGCGGCTTTTGGCCCGAACCGAGGCCATTTTGGTGGATCCCGTTTACACCGGCAAGTCCCTGGCCGGCCTTATCGGCCTGGCCCGCGAGGGGTACTTCAAAAGAGGGGATAAGGTTCTCTTTCTCCACACCGGCGGCTTTCCGGCCCTCTTTACCTACCTGGAACTCTTTCCCGAGGTGGTCGGCCCTTGGGCCGCCCAAGGCGGCGACTAAATGGCCAGGACTATCGCGGCCAGGACCATCTCGGCCAAACCCTCGCCGACCAAGGCCCTCGCGGTCAAAACCCGTCAAGCCAATATGGCCAATACCGCCCCTATCGGGGCGGGTTGGCGGGACTTGGAGCCGTCACTGGCCGAGGTGGGCCGTAAATACCCGGCCTTTCCGCCCATGGTGCTTCTAAAGACGGACGTCCAGAGGAGGGGCGTGGCCTATACGCCGGAGGCCTTGGCCCACGTGAACCCGGCCAAGCACATGACCACCATCCGCAGCAATTATTACGACAGCGCGGGGGCCCAACCCGTTTCGCTGACGCTGCGGGACGGGACCAGCCTCTACCTGGAAGGTTTTTTGGAAGATGGCCACCGGGAGCCGTATGTGGTCGACCACGACGGCCGGCGGGCCTTTCTGACCGACCGGGGCGAGGCCCTGGAAGAGGTCGAGTACTGGGAAAAGCCGGCCTTCTACGACAAGTTCACCCGAAGCGGCAAGCCGATGTGGCAAATCGTCTCGGCCAGACCCCAGCGCTATACCATACACCCCAAACAGTTTTGCGATTTCTGGAAATTCAAGGGCCAGGGCTGTAAGTTCTGCGCCATGGACGCCAACTTTAGGAAAAACCGCAAGGAACCGCTCCTTTCGGTCGACGACGTGGTTGAGACCGTGGCCGAGGCCCTCAAGGAACCCGGGGCCAGCCAGAGCCTGTTCTTTACCGGCGGCAGCCTCTTGGGCGGAAAAGATCCCTTTGGCCGGGGCCAGGGGGATCCCTTGGGGGCCGAGCTGGAACTATACTTGGGCCTTCTAAAGGCCCTGGGGCAGTTTTTTGGGAACGGCAAATTCCCCAGCCAGCTGATAAGCACGGCCTTTGACGAAAGGGGCCTCAGGCGCCTTTGGGAAGAGACCGGCCTCATGTCTTACACGGCCGACCTCGAGGTCCTGGACGAGAAACTCTTTGGCTGGATCTGCCCGGGCAAGGCCAAACTCATTGGTTACCGGGGTTGGAAGGAACGGCTGGTGGCTGCCGCGGACATTTTTGGCCGGGGCAACGTCAACACCGGTTTGGTGGGCGGGGTGGAACTGGCCAAACCCAAAGGCTTCGCCACCGAGGACGAGGCCCTGGAGGCCACCCTCTCGGAAGCCGCCTCTCTCATAAAACACGGTGTCTGGGTGGTCAGTTGCGTTTGGCGGGTCCTGGGAGGCTCGGTTTTTTTTGGCCAAAAGACCCCGAGCCTGGACTATTACGCCAGGCTCTCGCTGGGTCTTGACGGTCTCAGGCGGGCGGCGAATATACCCGCCGATCTTGACAACTACCGGCGCTGCGGCAACCACCCGGACACGGACCTAGCCAGGGTTTAAAGCTTGGGAGGCATCGGACTGGCGGGAATTCAAAACTTGGGCGGGATCGACCGGAAGGGGATTTGGGGCACGGATACCGGCACGGATTAGGGACTTGGGCGGCACCGACCGGACACGAAATTTGGGTGCTTGAGCCGAAGGCGCCGATCCGGTCGGCCAATTATCGATATCGGGAAGACGCCGGGTGGCCGGCGTTTTGGTGGTCGGGCCCGTTATCGGGCGGAGAGTTTATGGGCGTGGCGTTAAGCGAGGAAATAGTTCAAGCCTTGGGCGATCCCCAGGCGGTGAAGGTTATCGGGACCGTGGACGAAAGCGGGGCCCCCAGGTTGGCGGTTAAAGATTCCTTGCGCCTAAACGCCGAGGGTCTGTTGGAATACGACGAGATTATCGAGACCTCGGAAACAAATAAGGGCCTGATTAGGGCCCTTTGGTTTGGCGGATCGGTAACCGCCTTGATACTTGCAGCTAACAAACGAAGCTATTCCATTAACTGCCGCCCCTTACGGACACTAATCGCCGGGGAGAGCTACCGGGCGCGTTACCGGGCCCTGCGGTCCTCGGGCCTGGACACCGACCTGGGGGCCGTCTGGATACTCGAACCGCTCGGCTTCCAAGAGACCAGCCTGGAAAAGCGGCGCGTCGAGGAGGAGGCCAAACACCCCCTCCTGCGGCATCTGGACCGCTTGGCCGTCCCGCCGTCCCGGAAATAAAAGCCAATCTTGGCCAGGCCTAGCCTGACCAGGCCTAACTTGGCCACCCCCCGTCGTCCCGGCCTTGGGGCCTTGTGGCTTTGGGGCCTTGGGGCCACGGTCTACGGGCTCGGGGGGTTATTCCTCAAGCTTTTTCGGATAGGAGCCGCAAACGGCCAGTACCGGGAACTGGCCCAAACGGACCACCCGGTCGGTGGTCGAGCCGACCATCAGCCTCTCGATAAAACCCCGCCCATGTACCCCCATGACGATTAGATCCACGTGATTGAGAATGGCGAATTTGTTTAGCTCTTCGTGGGGCTGGCCAGCCAACACCACCAGTTTAACCATGTCTTTGAGACTATCGGGGATGTAGGCCTTTAGCTTGGAGGTCAGCTCTTCCATGAGGCGATCGGCAACGGAGAGTTCTTTCTGGGGATCCACGGTCAGGATCTGGTCCAGCTGGCCCTGCTCAACGACCGTGGCCACGGTCACCTTAGCCTGGAAGTTTCTGGCGAAGGCCAGGCCCCATTCTATGGCCGCGTCGGCGTCTTCGGAAAAGTCGCAAGCTACCAGGATAGACTCAATGCGATGAAGGGAGGACCTTTCGTGAGGAAGTGACCCCGGGACGATGAAAAAGGGCACGGTCAGGGTACTCATGAGCTTTCGGCTGACCGAACCCAAGAGAAGTCGCTCCAGGCCGCTGCGGACGTGGGTAGCGGCCACCAAAAGGCCGGCCGAGGCGTCGTCCACGACCTGCTGAATCTCCTTGGCCGGATAGCCGATGGAAATGTAAAGTTCCCACTCCACGCCCTCGACTTGGCTCAGGATGTCGGCAACCTGGGTCCGGGTGGCTTGCTCCACCCTCACCTTCAGTTCCTGGGGATCGACCATGGATTCCCCGTAAGGGGTCACGGCCGGAAGGTCGATGATATGGGTAATGACCAACTTGGACTTAAAACCCTTGGCGATGTAAGCGGCCAGGGGTATCGCTTTGTTGGAACCCTCCGACAGATCGGTGGCGCAGACCACGGCAGGCATGCTAATCATGGCGTCCTCGCTTAAGCTGTGTGTGATTCAAAAACGGTTGACCCCGGCGGGCCTTCCTTATTTTACCGCCTTTAGCCCCATCAAAAAAGCACAAAATACTTCCCAGGGCCATTGGGTACCAAAATAGCTCACAAAATCGAATCGGCCAAATTATTTACACGGGCCCCCACCGTCGCCGGGCTGGATTTTTTCCGGCCGGGCGACCGAAAGCCGTTTGTCTAGGCCAACCCGTAAGGATGGTACCAGCCTGGGAACCAAAAGCCGTTTGGTTGCGGGCAATTGGAAGGACGGGCGGGAGTTTGGCGACCGAAAGGGGTATCATGCCTGACTGATGGGCCTTCCCAGCGCCGGGTACCGGTGCCGGCGGAACTGGGCGCCTGAGCCGCGGAGCTGGGTGCCAGCCCCAAGGCAATGGGGCGGGCGGCTGGGGCGGATTCATTATCGAATCGAAGGCCGGTAAGCTCCAAAGGCTAGTAAGGTGGCGCTATTGGTGGATTTGGAGGGGGCGGCGGAGGGAGATTCGGCCAAGGGTCGGCCGCTCCGATACGAGGTTGAATCAAAAGGGAAAAAGTGCCCTTTAAAAAAATACTCACAATTTAGCTAGGTTATCTAATTTTGACTCGGCGCGGTTTTTGCTGGTTAAGCCTCGACGTAGGTCACCTCCCGAGTTTTGTCGCTCAAACACGGGAGCGAATCGGGGCCCGGCCTTTCAAGAGCCTGGGGCCGGGCCCTTTTAACGATTATCCCCCCATACGCCCAAAAAGGACGCGAATATATGCCCGCCAATGAAGACATTTTAGTTACCGGGGACCGGGCCAGGGTCAGCGCCAGGGCCTTGGCCGTCCTTAGCTTGGCCGGCCTGGTCTACGTGGCCGCCGCCCTGGAGCGCATCTCGCCCCCGGTGGTGGCCCTGGACATAATGGCCTCGCTGGGCATAGGACCAGACTCCATGGGGGTAATGTTTTCGGCCACTTTCTTCATCTACGCCTTCACCCAGCCCATCGCCGGCTTTGGGGCCGATCGCTTCGGGCCCAAGCGCTGCCTGCTTACCTGCGTGGGTCTTTTGGCCGTGGCCTCGATTTGGTTCGCCAAGAGCGAGTCGATGCTATCGGCCACCTTGGCTCGGGCCCTGGTCGGTTTTGCCGCCGGTTTCGCTTTCGTCCCGGCCGTGCGCCTGGCCGCCAACTGGTTGCCGGAGCGTTATTTTGGCATGGCCTCCAGCTGCATCTTGGCGGCCAGCGCCCTCTCTAACTTCCTGGCCGGGTCCCCGCTGGCCAGAACCTCGACCGCCTTTGGCTGGCGCTGGTCCTTCATGGGACTGGGGGCCTTGATGCTGGGGCTTTTCGTGTTGGTCTGGTTCGTGGTCACGGACGGGCCCAGGCGCAAGGCCGCCCAGGCCCAGCAAAGCGCCTCGGCGGGACCGGATACGGGCCAAAGTTCTGGGGCGTATTCACAAACGGCTTCGCGAGCGGACTCGGGCACGCCGGGCTTCTGGTCGGCCACCAAATTGGTTCTGGGATCGCCCATCTTCTGGCTAATCGTTTTGGTCTACTCGGGCACGGACATTCTTTACGACACTTTCACCGGCCTCTGGGCCGGGCCTTACCTCATGGAAGTCTACGAGCTCTCCTCCATCGACGCCGGTAACATGCTATCGCTGGCCGCCCTGGGCTTTCTGGTCGGCGGCCCCTTGATGGTGGCCTTAGGCGATCGCTTTGGCTCCTACTCCAACGTCATTACCGGTTTGGCCGTGTTTAACGTGGGCATTACCTCGTTTATCATCTGGGGTCCGGGGGTGGCCAAGACCTGGATGCTCTACGTTCTTTGCCTTGTGGCCCCGATGGCCGTCCACGCCACCAGCCTTCTCTTCGCCATAGGCAAGAGCTTTTTTCCCGAGCGGGTCACCGGGACGGTCATAGGCTTCATGAACTTGATACCTTTTCTGGTCGGGGCCATCGCCCAAAGCGCCATCGGCCGAGTATTGGCCCACTTTCAAAGCGATCCGGCCAACGTTCGCTACGGTCACGCCTTTAAACCCGTCCTGGCCTGGGCAATCCTGACGGTCATCGCCTCCCTCTGGCTAAAAACGCACGCCCGCAAAACCGCTTTCAAATAACCCACCCCATACCCCCTTCCTCCATCGCGTGACCATCGAAAAGCCGGGACTGACCCGGCTTTTCGTTTTTGTTAACCCACTTTTGGTGACCGGCTTTAGGTCCATGGCAAAGGCCTTGGGCCTGGGTGGCCTAGTTTTCGATCGGGGTGCCGCTGGAGTGGGCGCTGGGAACGTTGTAGTGTGGCGAAATGGTGGTCGCTGCGGCGTAGAGGAGCATAAGTTTCGGTTGTCTGGGCAGGAAATTATTTTGATGAAACCTATAACCTAAAATGTACCTATTCGCTATGATAATCGCAATTGAATGCCTGCACTCGTTCTGATCTGGCTTAAGCCACACTCACATTGTTTAGTCAAATCGGTAACGCCTAACACTTGCCATATGTCGTTTTCCAATCAGTCTAACATCTTGACAATAGGAGGGAAAAGGAAAAAACTTGACAATCTGAAAGAAAAAGATTAAAAGAATTAGATCTAGTTTGTTTTGGTGTTTCTCGAAAAATAATAATATCCACAAAATATAACTTTTTGGTAATGCCAGGAAAAATCGAGGATTTGACATTGTTTTAAACTATATATTTCTATACATATATAAATATATTAATAATTTATATCGTATCGATTGCAAGTAATTAACCACTAATTACATCTATAAATTTATTTAATGAAAAGGACAATAAATTAGATGAATATAGCCAAAAATTTCTTAATTAATAGAGATAAACCCGACATATGGAAGAGCGATATATCAAAATCGGTAGACTTATATAATTCTTGGTTTATGAAATTTGCTCCAAAGGAATTTCGAGAGACACGATTAATAACTATAGGTCGGGTAGAGTCTACTCTTAAATTAACAAATTATTTATCAACTATATCTCATAATCTATTAAAAGAACATCCTGAAATACTACAAATCTTGCGTATGTCTACTTGTCCGCCTATAGCTCGCGATCGTTTAATCGGCTTAGCTAGAGTCTCAAAGACATTGATCGCTAGTATGGAAGATAAATCAAATCCTCATATACCTACAAAGATTTTAATTGAAAAGATTGATAATGATTTAATCTTAATTTGTAACGTTATTAAAGAAATGATAGATCCTGATATTTTTGTTTGGTTAGATAGACCCAAAAAGCCAGCAAAAGTTGAAATCAAACGTGCGGCTACAATTGTGGCAGACAGACTCTGTGGTGCCTTATCCGATCCGATAATCCGAAACGCACAGGAAACTCGCCAATTAGACGCAATTAAAGAATGGCTTCAAGTACATGATTACCTTTATATTAAAAAGGTTAAATACAATCAAATGGAACCAGGTACATTCTGTTTTAGAGCTAATATACCTATTTTAAGAAGCAACAGGGGCAATAAAGTTAATATTAATATTCCAATAGACGTTTTAATAATGCCAAAAAATGCTGTTAAGGGTGATTTCCCATTGT
>JAIRNQ010000321.1 GCA_031257955.1 Deltaproteobacteria bacterium
CCAGCTGGGCGTTTCGGCCCATGAACTCTATCTCCTTGGCCGCTTCCATGACGTCACCGGGGGAAAAGATACCCACTACGCCTTTCAGGGCATGGGCTTCGGACATGATTTGCTTGGGATCTTTGGCCGCGACCGCCTCCCGCAGGGCTTTCAATCTGGTGGCCGAGCTGTCCATGAAAAGATCTATACTCTCATGGATTAGATCGATGTCATCCAAGAGATTTTCGCGAATGCTAGCCCTGTCAACGGTAACTGTCATATTTTTACACCTCCGGAACCCGGTAATGACAATATATTTATCTTTTTTAAGGTACGCGATTATTGGCCCAACACTAGACCCGGGCCAACCGCCTGGCCCGCTTGGCCCGGCTGCTCCGGCAGGTCCGGCTGGTCCCAAAACGCTCCCGGGCTTACCCGGCCGGTCCCATAAAACCCCCGGGCTTATTTAACCCGTTGGCCCGGCCCCTTTAGCCGTCTAACCCAAAGACCCGCCGAAAGACGTCCAGGCGGTAATCCGAGCGCCCGTGGCGGTGGCAACTCTTGGCGAAGGTCAGGGGATTATGGAGGATGCGCCTGACCAAGGCCCGGCTCATGGTCTCCAGGGCCTCTACCTGTTCGGGACTGAAGCCGTTCTTGGCCACGGTCCTTTCCAGTTCCACTAGCCTGGCTTGCTCGGCTAGGCCAATTAAATCTTTTATGGTCGGGCTGGTGGCCAGGCTCGAGAGCCACCGGCTAAACTTGGCCACCTCGTCGTCCACTATGGCCAAAGCCTTTTCGGCCTCCTTGAGCCGCGAGGCTTGGTTTTCCCTAACCACCTCGCCCAGCCCGTCGACGTCCTTAAGGGTTATGCCCGGGATGTCCCCGACCGAGGCCTCAACGTTTCTGGGAACGCCCAAATCGATTATCAGTAGACTAGCCGGGCCAATTCGCTTCAGCTTCTCCGCGGTAATTACCGGTTCCAGGGCCCCTACGGCCGTCACCATAAGATCGGCGCCGGCCAGTTTTCCGACCGGATCGGCCAACAGGTCTTCCAGGCTTCCGGCCCGACCGTCCACCTTGCGGGCCAAGGCTTGGGCCCTCTCCAACGACCGCCCGTAAACGGTAAGGCTTCCGACGCCTTTGGCCTTTAAGTGGGTGGCGGCCAGGGAGGCCATCTCCCCGGAACCGACGATTACGGCCGTTTTACCTACCAGGCCGCCCAAAAACGCCGCAGCCGAAAGAGTCGCCACCGAGGCCATGGAAACCGTGCCCGTGGCCAGCTCGGTTTCGCTCCTGATTCTCTTGGCCGTCTGGAAGCTCTTGTGAAAGAGCTTGCTGACCACCGGGCCCACGGTCCGATAGCGGGTGGCCGTCCGGAAGGCTTCCTTCACCTGGCCCAGAATCTGTGGCTCGCCCAGAACCTGGGAATCCAGCCCGGCCGCCACCCGAAAGAGGTAGCCAACCGCTTCCAAATCCCTATAAGCGTGGGCGTAAGGCTTAAGCTCATCCTCGCCGTAGCCGGATGCCTGGGCCATCAGGCCCAAAAGTTCTGGCACGGGATCCATGGTCCCCGGACCAACGGCCACGATTTCCACCCTATTGCAGGTGGAGATAACCAAACCCTCCGAGATAATTCCCAAAGTGCAAAGCTTAAGTAAGCCCCGGCCTTCTCCCAGCCCGCACTTGGCCAAATCCTCCCTTAAGGCTACCGGGGCCAAACGGTGACCCAGACCGGTCACGACGATGTCCATAAGGCCTCTGGCTCGGAACCCCCGACACCCCCGCGGCATTTAAACTCAACGTAGTTAACGGGTTCAAAATTGGTGTGTTTTCTGGACAAAAGTATCGACGTTCAAGTAACAATAAAGAATGACGGGCACAATAACCGTTTTGTGGCCAAAACGGGACGGGCCTTTTGACCCTTCTGGGCCAGGGCCCCTTTCGGGCCCTAATCCAGCCAAAGAAAATCTTTCGGGACCGCGACCGTTCCCAGATGCCTGGCCACGGCCTCTTTGAGACCCTTAAGGTCTCTCCGACCCAGACAAACGACCAAGCCCAGATCGTCGGCCAGGGAGGCGAATATCCGCTTTCTTTCCGGCAACTCCAGACCCGAGTCCAGGACCAAAGGCCTGATCCGTCCCAAAAGCCTGGCCAAGGCCCCGTAGCCGGCGAACTGGCGCCTAAGATCCCGGGCCACCCGGGCCGAAAGGGCCGGCGAATGGCCCCCGGTGGAAACGGCCAGCCGGAAAGGCGGATCGTCCACCAAGGCCGGCATGATAAACCCGCAGTCGGGCAGGCGGTCGGCCACGTTAACCATTAAGCCTCGGGCTTTGGCCAAAGCGGCGATTTCCCCGGCCTTATCGGCGTCGTCAATGGCCACGAAAACCCAAGGGTTGGAATCCAAAAGGGCTTCCCCGAACTCGGGGACCAATTCAATCGCGCCCCTTTCGGCCAAATTTAACACGTGGGGGTCGGCCTTCGGTTCGACCACGGTCACCTTAGCCTCGGCGGCCAGCAAGTCTTCCAATTTGCGCAACCCTACCCGTCCGGCCCCGACAAGCAGAACCCCGCGGTTTGAAAAATCAATGTTTACGCTCAACCAACCCACTTTATTGCTCCAAGCATTTTAACAAATTAGCCTTATGAAATCAAACTTAAAATTTCAATAAATTGGTATAAAAAATTTACTTTCAACGCATTTAAGATATCACCCCACTACATAGCGGCTCATTACCCCAGCTGAGAACAATATCTAGAGGCCCAATCATTTTTTCTAAAAAACTTAAGAACGCTCTATTTGTAATCTTCCCCTCTCAAAGCGTTATAAGCACTTCCGGTAATTTCAATTAATAAGTAATTTCCTATTGAAACGGTATTATATTTATTAACCTTCCATTACCCTTACCCAAAATATTTCTCGCCAGACTCCCCTAGCGATAAACCCAAACTAAAAGCCCAACTAATTCTACCGACGCGATAAATATTTTAAAATACCTTCCCTAAACCCCATCCAATTCAGTCCTTCAGCCTCTCTGGCCATTTTTTCTCTCGCTCGCCAACCTAATTCGATCCACTCGATATCCACCTATGGCCAAACGAAATTTGAGCCCCAAAATTCTACCCAATATATCGCTCCGATTCTCCGCCCATCGCCAAAAAGCCCACTTTTTCAGCTCACATAAATACCCTCTCTCAAATTTCCTTAACGTTATCGCCTACGACTTCTATAATCTTAACTCAAGCCCCAATTATGCGCCTTAATTTTTAAAAATCCGTTAAATCGCCAACTACGGGCTTTTCGCCCATATTATCGCAACTTTCTTAGATCTTTCAGCTTTCGGGTTATCGGTTCATCACATCATATTAGCCTATCATTGACTTTAATGCCACAAAAATTTTAATTTCCAGGCCATCCCACCAATCACCCACCCGACCTGACGCTAAACATAGATGCCCCGACCCATTGTTTC
The DNA here is from genome assembly GCA_031257955.1 of Deltaproteobacteria bacterium. GTDB lineage: Bacteria > Desulfobacterota > Desulfarculia > Adiutricales > Adiutricaceae > JAIRNQ01. The sequence goes on from JAIRNQ010000321.1 coordinate 3,450, forward strand.
CCCAAATTCTCTCCCATTAACCCACAGCCCCCTTAAAGAGCCCCCTTTTCGCCATCACCTCCCACTTCCCGTCTTCCCCCCTCCCGTCCCAGGGGTGGCCTGAGGGGAGACGGCCCGCCCGACGACCGACCGACCAAGCGACCGACCAAGCGACCGATTAACCGATGCCCCAATTGGCCCTCTGGCGCCAGAGGGGCAGAGGGGCTTGACGTTAGCCAAGCTCTTTTGTAATATCCAAGGGCCAAGCCCCTTGGTCGCCCTTTTGGCCCCCACCGAGTCCTTGGCGGCCAGCCCCGTATTGTTCCCGGAAGAGTGGCCGAGCGGTTTAAGGCGCCGGTCTTGAAAACCGGTAATGGGAAACCATTCAAGGGTTCGAATCCCTTCTCTTCCGCCAAAT
>JAIRNQ010000336.1 GCA_031257955.1 Deltaproteobacteria bacterium
CTACCCCAATAACCCCACCGGGGCCTCGGCCGACGCCGCCTTCTACGACCAGGCCATCGCTTTGGCCAAGGAGCATGACTTAATCGTGGTCTCCGATGCCGCCTACTCCGAGGTCACCTGGCTGGACAAGCCCCACCCCAGCATACTGGAAAGGCCCGGGGCCAAAGACGTGGCCATTGAGTTCCATAGCCTTTCCAAAACCTACAACATGACCGGCTGGCGTCTGGGCTGGGCGGCCGGTAACGCCAACGCCATCAAGGGCTTGGGTCTGGTTAAAAGTAACGTGGACTCGGGCGTCTTCCAAGCCGTCCAGAGGGCCGGCATGGCCGCCCTCGAGGGGCCCCAGGACTGCGTAAAGGACATGGGCCGCCTTTATCAAGAGCGCCGAAACATACTGATAGAAGGCCTGAACAAAGCTGGAATTACGGTCCATAAGACCGATTATACCTTCTACGTCTGGGCCAATGTCCCCAAGGGCTTGACCTCGGCCGAATTCGCCTCCAAGCTCCTCAACGGGGTCGGCATCGTGGCCACCCCGGGGAACGGCTTCGGTCCCTCGGGAGAGGGCTACGCTCGTTTCGCCCTGGTCCAGGAAGTCCCCCGCCTGAAAGAGGCCGCCGAGCGCCTGGCCTCGCTTAAATTCTAAGCCCCTTCCCGTTCTGGGCCCGATTTGGGCCCAGGACGGTTTACCGGAGATTGGCCGCAGGCTTTATGGCTTGGCCGGCCAAGGGCTTTCGCGGATATTTTTTACCCAAGTCGCAAACGCGCCCATAAGCCTTAAGTAAGTTTATGTGTTTTACCGCTAACTTAAACGGTGCCGGTCGAAATGGCGCCCTCGTGGGGGGACCCAAAATGGCCTTAGGCCCGTTTGGTCCGTATCTTGGGGGAATTTGGCCGCGTAAGCCCAAACAGGTTAGCGGGTAGCCATTTTTTGGGCTATAAGGTCCCGATATTATTTCTATAAATTTACGTTAACGGTATCTCTCCAAAAATACCCCCACGATCGCTTAGGTTTTTTTCGAGCGTTGACAAATATGGCCGGATTGGTTATTATTCACAAACGCTCTGCGACTCGACGCGGATCACGGCCCAGGAAGGGGCGGCATAGCCAAGTGGCTAAGGCGACGGTCTGCAAAACCGTTATCGGCGGTTCGAATCCGCCTGCCGCCTCCATTCTCCCATCCATCCCAGGGCCATCACGCCAACCTCCGTAACGGGGGTTTTTTGGTTTATTAGGCCCTCTTCCGACCGGAGCCCTTAAGGGAACGCCACGCTGGCGGGAGGATTCCATTAAACGAATTAGGAAGGCCCGACGCGCCCGATGCCCTTTACCAGTCTCGACTTCGCCATATTTTTAGGCTTCGTTCTGGTCATAAACTGGCGCCTTCGGGCCAGCGTCGGTGCCTATCCCACGTTTTTGCTCGTCGCGAGCCTGACTTTCTATTTCCTGGGCGCCCCAAAATTCTTGCCCCTTTTGGTGGTGGTGGCCCTGGCCAATTACCAGACCGTAAAGCTCATGGCCGACCCGGCCCACGCCTATCGCCGGAAGCTGATTTTGGCGGCCAATATCACCATTTGCCTGACCCTTCTGGCCTTCTTTAAATATTTTGAATTTTTCCTTACCACTTTAGAGTCCCTAGGGGTGCAAGGGCCACTGGAAAGCCTCTTCAGGCTCCCGCAAATCGTCTACCCGGTGGGGCTATCTTTCTTTACCTTCCAGGGCCTTTCCCTGGCCATAGACCACTACCGGGACCCCCAAAGGCCCGTTCCCAGCTTTAGGGACACCCTTCTGTTCGTATCCTTCTTTCCCACCGTCCTTTCCGGGCCCATCCAGCGCAGCCAACCTTTTTTCGACCAACTCAACGAGCGCAAGGACACGGATCTCAATCTGGCCATAGTGCTAATCCTGACCGGGCTTTTCAAAAAAATTACCCTCTCCGGTTACCTCTCGGAGCAGATTGTCAGGGGGGTCTTCCAGGTCCCGGAAAGCTACTCGGCCTTTGGGGCCCTGGCCGGCATCTACGGCTACAGCGCCCAAATCTACCTCGATTTTTCCGGCTACTCGGACATGGCCCAGGGCGTGGCCATGATGCTGGGCTTTGAGGTGGGTCGCAACTTCGACTCCCCTTACCTCACCACCAACGTTAGGGACTTTTGGCGGCGTTGGCACATGTCCCTCTCCAACTGGCTCAAGGACTACCTCTACATACCCTTGGGTGGCTCCAGGCGGGGTTCCAAGTTCCTTAACGTGGTCATTACCCAAACCCTGGGCGGTCTTTGGCACGGGGCCCACCTGCGTTACCTAGTCTGGGGCTTGGGGCACGGGCTGGCCGTTTTCTTCTCCCAGACCGTCTTCGACCAGAGGCGGCGCCGGGAGCGGGCCTGGAAGGCCATAGGCTTCAAGAGGTGGCAGATACCCGATCCCAAGCACCAGGGTCTAAAAAAATGGGGGGGTTTTCTTTTCACCGTCAATTTTGTAAGCTTTATGTGGATCCTATTCAGGGCGGACACCTTCGCGCAGGCCATGAACGTGGCCAAGACCGCCTTTGACCTGTTCCGGCCGGGGCAAGGCGCCCCCATTATGGTCTGGTTCATAGTCATTCTCACTTTCTTCGGCCAGTGGGTGGGGGACGGGCTCCAGAAGGCCATGATAGTCATCCAGGAACGCTTGTCCGTCCCAGCCCTATCGCTGTGGTGCGCCTTCTGGGTTATAATGATAATCAAAACGGGTCCGGACGGGGTGTTGCCCTTTATCTACTTCCAGTACTAATGGGCCCCTGGTCCCCGCCTGGGGCGGAGGGGACCATTTGGCCGCGTGCCAGACAGGTCCAGTCTTCAGACTGGGCCGATCGGTAGCCAGATCCGGCCAGCGGCCAGATCCGGCCAGCGAACAGATCCGGCCCAAAAAACCCAAGCCCCATTAACCACGATCAAGTCCACCATCGGGGGAATGTAGCCATGATACCCAGCCTAGCTTCGAGACTGTTCCCGTTCCTGGTCCCGGCCCTAGCCTTGGCCTTCCTGCTGGTTCCCGGCTGCGGGCTCAACCGTGGCGAATATGACCGCCAGAGGGACATCAGAAGCGAGTTCCTGGCCCAGTTGACCGAGATCAGGCAGGCCAACGAAATCATCGGCCGCAATATCACCTCCACCTACCAGGAAATCGAGGTCCTGCGGTCCAGAATACAAGAACGGGAGGCCGACCTGGCCGCCGCGGCCGTGGCCAACATCCCGGCCGAGTGACCACCCGGGTCCCTCCCCGGGGCCACCCCCTAGGTGGCCCCCTTGGCCACCCCTTAGGTTGCCCCAATCCGGTGAACCCAAAAACGTATACCCAAAGGGGGCGATTTTCGCTCCCATTAGGCCCTTGGCCAAAAAATATTCAGACCGTCGGATACCTTAATGTCCAAAACTAAATCATCCCAATCCCAGCCTTCCAATCGGCCGAGTTCGCCGCCGGCCGATAAGCCCAAGCGCTCATTCTTGTGGCCTTATGGGGCCATGCTGGCCATGCTGGCCGTCATCGTCGCTTTGGTCGTTTACTTGGCCGTTCAGACCTACAGCGCCAAAGACGACCCCGGCCAAGCCAAGACCGACCAGGCGGCAGGCGCCCAGACTAACCAAACCGCCGGTGGGACCGCCGGTGGGGCCCCAGGTGGCGCCGATGTCTCTGACCCGGCCGCGGGCGCTTCCGAAGCCCCGGTGGCCACCGCCAACGGGCTGCCCATATCGCGGAAGAACTTCACCGACATGCTAACCATGAGCCAGAACCAAAGGCTAAGCAGCGGCCAGGGCACCGAAGGTGAGGAACCCTCGATGGATCTTAAGCTTGAGGTCCTAAACAGCCTAGTGACCATGGCCGTGGCCGTGCAAGAGGCCTACGATCTGGGCTTTGGGCCAAGCGAACTGGAAGTCGAGTCGGCCATTAACCAGATGGTAGGGGAATACGGAAGCCGCGAGGCCTTCGAGAACGCCCTGCCGGCCTTTGGGACGGACATGGCCACCCTCCGCAAACAGGTAACCGACAACTTGGCCATCCGAGCCTGGCGGGACACGGCTTTTATCAAAGACGCCCTGGCCTCGGAAGAGGAGATAAAAAAATTTTACGATGAGCACCTCGAGGAGGCCACCCACGACGATCAGGTGCGGGCGGTGAGGATCATGCTTCCGGTACCGCTGACCAGCGGGCAGGAGGACCCCCAATCCAAAGCCGCGGTCAAAGCCCGGGCCGACGCCATTTATCAGGAAGCCTTGGCCGGGGCCAACTTCGACGAATTGGTGGAGCGCTACATGGACCCGACCACCAGGGCCGCCTCCCAGGGCGGACAAATGGGCTGGGTCAGCCGGGGCTCACTGGATTTTAGCGCTCTGGAAAAGGTCCTCTTCTCCACCGAGCCCGGCCAAGTGGCCCCTCCGGTCGAAGACCAGTTCAGCTACCACATCGTCAAAGTCTTGGAGACCAGGCCGGCCGGTGTCATGGCCTATGAGGAGCTCATGCCCGAAATCAAGGAATATTTACTAACCGTTAAGACCGAGGAGCTTTTTTTGGAAGCCCTGCGGGCCAAAAGGGAAAGCGCCGAGATAGTCGTGCTGGATCCGGCCATGGCCGAGGCCTGGCCGGCCTTCCTGGCCAAACTCAACGCCCCGCCAACCCCGACGCCGCCGGCGCCGGAGGCGGAGGCCCCGGCCGCCGAATAAATCGGCGGCCGAAGATATAGGCGGGACATCGCCGAAGACGTTACCAAACCCAATCGAACCCTACCCATAGACTTAGCCATCCGCCTTTTTTTTGGTCGGATCCATAAGGAGCCAACCCATGTCAGGACACAATAAATGGAGCACCATAAAATACAAGAAAGGTGCCGCCGACGCCAAGAGGGGCAAGCTCTTCTCGAGGTTAATTAAGGAAATCACCATGGCCGCCAAGGAAGGCGGCGGCGATCCCGGCGGTAACCCCAGGCTCAGGACGGCCCTCCTCACGGCCAAAGGCGCCAATATGCCCAAGGACAACATCGACCGGGCCATTAAACGCGGAACGGGCGAGCTGGAAGGGGTCAGCTACGAGCAATACTACTACGAGGGCTACACCCCGGGCGGGGCGGCCATCCTCATTGAGGTTCTGACCGAAAACAAAAACCGGGCCGCCTCTGAGGTCCGGCACACCTTCTCCAAATACGGCGGGAACCTGGGCGAGCCGGGCTCGGTGGCTTGGATGTTCAATAAAAAAGGCAACATCGTCTTCGAGGGAAACTCGGTTACCGAGGACGAGGCGGTGGAGATCGGCCTGGAGGCCGGCGCCGAGGACATCACGGCCAGCGGGGAGACCGTAGAGGTCCAGACCGGCACCTCGGAGCTGGAGGCGGTCAAAGCGGCCTTCGACCAGGCCGGCAAAACCTACGCCACGGCCGAGATCACCTTCGTGCCCTCGGTTAACCTGGAGCTGGCCGGAAAAGATTTAAACTCGGCCATGAAACTTCTGGACGCCCTGGACGATCTCGACGACGTTCAGCGGGTTTGGTCCAACATCGACTTCTCCGACGAATCGGCGGCCCTCCTCGAGTAGGCCCGCCCGTAAGTCCCAAAGGATTAAGCCCCAGAGCATGATTGTCAGCGACTCGCCGCCCGCCCCGGGCGGACCCATACTGGGCATCGACCCCGGCAGCGTCCACACCGGCTACGGCCTGATCCAAACCTCGGGCCATAAGTTCACTGTTCTGACCCTCGGGACCGTTTCTCCCAAAACCTCCCTGGAGTTCGCCCAGAGACTGGCCTATATCCACCGCTCCGTCCTAAATCTGATAACCACCTTTCAACCCTCGGCCATGGCCCTGGAAGACGTCTTTACCCATAAAAACCCCAAGTCGGCCTTCAAGCTGGCCCACGCCCGGGCCGCCGCCATGCTGGCCGCCGCCCTCTCCAACGTCCCGGTCTTTGAGTATTCGCCCACCTTAATAAAAAACTCCATTACCGGGACTGGCCGAGCCGACAAGGGGCAAGTGGCCTTTATGGTCTCGAGCGTCCTGGGCCTCTCCGAACCCCAGCCCCCCGACGTCACCGACGCCCTGGCCGTGGCCATCTGCCACGCCGGCCAAGAGTCTATGCCCTTGGTTACTGCCAGAATGGCCAGCGGGAACCGCGGCACCAGCTGGCGCCGCCTCTCCCCCGAGGATCTGTTGGCCCTGGGCTACAAAATCGACCCCAATTCCTAACAGTTACCTTCCCCTTCCGTCGGATGACCCCTTCATTGGCCGTCGGCGGGAAGGACGGTACCGCTTAACGGCTATTATTCCCAATACCCATATCCCCAAAGGTGGCGCATGATCGAAAGGGTCCGCGGAAAACTTCTGGAAAAATCCTCCGGCCGGGTCGTGGTCGAGGTGGGCGGCCTGGGCCTCTCGCTCCTGACTCCCCTGACCACTTTCGCCGCCCTGCCCCAGACGGGCGAGGAAGTGACCCTCATGACCCGCCTAATCATCAAAGAGGAAAGCTGGGCCCTCTTCGGTTTCCAGTCCCCCCTGGAGAGGGAGACCTTCGACATCCTGACCTCCGTCAGCCGGATCGGCCCCAAGTTGGCCCTGACCGTCATCTCGGCCATGGAGCCGGACGAACTGGCCCAGGCCCTCATGACCCAAGATCTGCCCAAAATCGCCGCCATCAAGGGCATCGGACAAAAGACCGCCGAGCGCCTCATCGTCGAGCTCAAAGACAAGGCCCAAAAACTCGCCGGCCTCATGGGCCAACAACCCGGCCTCCCGGCCACTTCAAAACGCGAAGAGATCGTCCAGGCCCTCATTAACCTGGGCTACACCCGCCTCGAAGCCGAAAAGGGCCTCAGGGCGGCCTCGACCGCCCTGGGCCCCGAGGCCGAACTTGGCCAAATGGTCCGCGAGGCCCTCAAAAGCCTCTCCAGCCGCTAGGCTCGGCTGGTGGCTAACCAAATCTGGTTAAAACCGCGCCAGGGCCAACGCGAGCGCCTCCCCAAACCAACCCCCGTTTGCCCCAACGGTACCGTTAACCCAACAAAAACATCCACTTAAGGCTTATATAAAAGGTTCATCATGAAAATTACCCATAATATATCCATTTCGACCCTCTCTCTAGCCCTTTTCCTTGCCCTCTCACTAACCATCTTGCCAGTCCCCTTCGCCGGCCCGGCCGCCCAGGCCGACGCGACCACCCCGGAGCAGAAAAAAGCGATCGAGTCCCTATCCCCGGACCAACTGTACAACCTTTACGCCGAACAAATCATGCTCGTGGCCGAAGCCATGTCTCCCGAATCGCCCCTCTTCGCCGGCATGCCCACCAAAACTCTCCTGAAAAAATGCCTCGTCTCCCGTCTGGAGCAAGCCTTCACCGCCGAAGAAATACGGGTCATGTTTATCCAACCCCCGGACATGGACAAGCAGTATTATACCGAGAAGGTTAACCTTTTTGAGAAAGAATCTGCCGCCTGCGCGGAACGGGCATTACAATAATAACCTTACGCCGCCTAAACCCCTAAGCTAGACTTACCAATAACCGGTTCCATTTACCCTATGTTATCAGCCCTTACCGGCTGTAGCCAGCCGTTATTCGCCGTTACCATACGCTATCAGCCGTAGCCAGCCGCAATCAACCATAGTTAAGCATTGCCCACCGTAGACAACCTTAGTCAATCATAGTCAACCTTAGTCAATCTTAGTCTGCCTTTACCAGTGGTTACACATCGCCTGACGAATGGTTTTGTGACTCCTTACTCCATCTGGCCATCGTCCTTCTCAAACGGCCAGAGTTTCGATGGACTCCAACTCAAGTCCCGCTACGCCGATCGTTTAACGCCTTACGGTCATTTGCCCAATGTTTTTGGCCCCTTTAACCATAAAAATAACTACGCCGTTAGTCCGGGACCCCAACGAAGGAAATAACTCCATCGATAACGGCCTTGTCCACCAGTAATGTCCTCCGCGTTCAGCGCCAAGGGACATTGCTCTAAACCGCGTAACAAATTTAAGACGAGTGTACCGGTTATGTACTCCACTTTGATCTTTTACTCTAGACAATCTTAAATATTTTAGTAAATGTTGGCCGATCTTATTTTTACCTACCTTATTTAACCGCCTATTTTTGGCCCTTGTTCCCACTTACCCTGTTTTAAATCCCTTATTTCGTCCCCTTTTTCTCACCTTATCCCAATGTCCTGCCACCGGAACCCATTCCACAATCCTTCGGCCTCCACCCGTCCGCCAACCACCGGCACCTTTGGGCCCAAAGCCCGGCCCTGCCGAGCTCGGCGAAAAAAACTATGGCCCTTTGCCCCGCCAACCGCTAAAATAGCCAGTCGGGAGCGCCGCTCCGTCAAGAAACCGAAAGGCCCCCAAGCCGGGCCCCGACCCAGGCCGGGCCCCGACCCAGACTGCGTCGATTACCCCCAAGCCGGGCACGAGCCCAGGCCGGATCGGTTTACCCCAAGCCCGGCGCCCAAGAGCCGCACGGTCTTGCGCGGCCGTCTTTGGTCGAGGACGAACGATTCGCGCCGGACTCCGGCCCCTTCGTTCCGGTTCAATCCAATCCTTTCGGACCGTTAATGACCTTTTGTACCATTTTCGGCACCCTTTAGGTCCATTAATTATCGGTCTGGGTCTTACGGCCAGAAACCTTGGCGGGAAGCCGCTTTACCTCTTTACGCACTAACTTTAACCCAAGAATCGTCTTTTTTACGCCCCATAACCTCAACTTTTAACGGCCGAGCGGCGATATGGCCGCGCCGTGGCCGAGTGGCCGCCGCGGCCCCTGAAGCCAAGAGTAACTAAGTGTTAAACAACGATACGCCTTCCGCCGAAGCCCCGGTTAAAATATACGCCACCACCTATTTCAGGTCCATCCGTCTTCGGGACGAACACTTTCGGGTCTTGGCCGACAATTCCCTACGGGCCGAACTCTACTTCCAACTCGGCTGGGACAAGCATTCCTTGGGGCAGCATAGGGAATTGGCCAAAACCGTGGCCGGGGAACTGCCCGGTTGCGGCATTCATTTGCCTTACGACAGCAATGGAAGCGTCCATAACTTGGGGGATCGGGAGGAAATGGATTGGCTGGAAAGGCACATGGAGGTGGCCGGGCTCTATAAGCCGGATCACGTGGTTGGGCACCTGGATTTCAATGCCCTCAGGGACTCGGCCTCCGGGGTAAGAAAATACTTTGGGCAAAAAAAGGGCCCGCTGGACGACCAATTCCACGAGCCTTCGGGGGATTTTTTGGAGAGATCGACCAACTGGTGGAAGTTGGTCCTGGCGGCCACCCCGGCCAACGTCTATCTGGAGCACACCCACGAACACTCACCCCTTCCGGCCATAAGACTACTGGACCTACTGGGCACGGAAAGGGCTGGCTTTTGCCTGGATCTTGGCCACTGGCACCACTTTGGTATGGGCAAGACGCGAAAGAACTTACCGGAATGGGTGAAACTGGTTGGGCCCAGGCTCAAGCACCTTCACGTCCACGACAACGATGGAGACGGGGACCAGCATCTGGGCCTGGGACAAGGGACGATAAACCTTCCCTGGGCCTGGGAGGAGCTTAGAAAAGTTAGCCCCCACCCCAACTTTACCTTGGAGAACCACCGATCCGAGGGCCTTCTGCAAAGCTTGTCTTACTTGAGGGCCAACCCCCTGTTTTAAAAACTTGCCCGGCCAGGGGCCGGGCAAGGGTTGGCGTAATCAATCGTCGAAGTTTCCGGCCGGGCCCTTGTCCCCGGAGAGGCCCTTGGCCTTCTCCTTGATCTTGGCCTCGGTCCAGTTGGCCGGATCCTCAAGCCTTCCGGCCTTGGGGCCGGGATCGTAGCCGTTGGCTTTCATGATGGCCTCGTAGACCAGAGGCGCCGTGCCGTCGGCGTTGAAGACTTTGGTCAGGAGGTTATAAACGAAGTCCTCCACGGCCTTGGTCATGCGCTCCCGGATCTCCTTGGGCTGGGCCAGGATCTTGTTCTCGAAGGGCAAGTTCAGGCTCTTGAAGTCGCCGGCCTTGTACTTCTTTTCCTCGCCCACGGCCACCATCTCGGCCCAGAGTTCCTCGCTCATGCCCTTGCCGGGCACTTTAACCAGGTTTCCGTCTTTGAGGATGGCGTTGCCGTAGTCGTCAATCTCCACGCCCCAGGAGACCATCTGCAGGGCCGTGGCCACGTTGGCCTTGGTGGTCCTGGTCTTGGCGGCGATTTCCTTCAGGCGCTCGGTGGAGTTGCCGCTGGTGCCGTGCTGGGCCCCGGACAGGCCGTAGGGGGCCACGGCCTTATGGATGGTGGCCGTCAGATCCACCTGGATGCCGGCGCTGGAGGCTTGTATGCCGTGGGTGGTACCGTTGTTGAGGGCGATCCAGTCGGGGTGGATGTCGTGGGCGTTGAGGCCCTGGATCAGGAACAAGGCGTCCTCGGGGGTTGAGAGGCCAATGTCGCCCTTGATCTCGCCCACCTCGCACTCCAACCCGGCCCACTTGGGTATGAAGGGGTTAATGGCTATGGAGGAGAGGAGGTTTAGGTCGTCTGGAAGGTGAGAGGCGTCGATGGCGATCGAGGTGATCCCGGCCTCGAACATGGAAGGGACCTCGACCTTGGCCTGGGCCAGATCCTTTTCGTTTTTGATGGCGTAGTGGTCGGCGTGGATGGCCACCGGGACGGTGAGGCCCAGCTCGTTTAGAAGGGCGTCCACCTGGCGGGCCATGTTCCAGTAGTTGACGGCGCAGTAGAACTTCGAGCCGCCCTCGCTCTTGGCGATCTCGATGATGACCCCGGCGTCGGCCTTCTGGGCGGCCTGAAGGACGCCACGGATGATTAAGTGGTTGCGACCGTTGGCGGCGATGGTCATGGCCTTGCCTTTGGCCATCAGGGCCCGGTCTATGAATTTGCCGCTAACGATCAACCCCTTGGAATTGGGGAAGAGAGCGGCTATGGTCGGCGGTCGGCCGATTTCCAGAAGCTTCTCGTATTCTTTCGATTGATTGGACCAGGCCATGGTATCCTCCTAAAAGTATGGGCCGGCCGGGAGCCAACGTTACTCGAACTTGGGTACGGGCTCAATCCGTCCAGTCGGTTTTCATCAGTTGCGGATCCCTTATCATCAATTCTGCAATCTCAACGGCGTTGGTGGCCGCCCCTTTGCGAACGTTGTCGGCCACGACCCACATGGCCAAGCCGTTTTCGCAAGAGGGGTCGGCGCGCAAGCGGCCAACGAAGACCTCGTCCCGGCTGACCGACTCGGAGGCCAGTGGGTAACGGTTGGCTTTGGGATCGTCAACCACCAAAATGCCCGGGGCCCGGTTTAAAAGTTCCCGGGCGGCGTCGGGGCTAATGGGTCTGCCGGTCTCTATCCAAATGGCCTCGGAGTGACCAAAAAATACCGGGACCCTGACGCAGGTGGCCGAGACCTTGACGTTTTGGTCGTCAAAGATCTTGACCGTTTCGTTGGCCATCTTCATTTCTTCTTTTGTGTAGCCGTTATCCAAGAAAACGTCGATATGCGGTAGGCAGTTAAAGGCCACGCGGTGTGGGTAAACGCTGTTAACCGCGTCCTGCCCGCTTAATAAGTTCCTTGACTGGTCCGCCAGTTCCTCTATCCCCTTATAGCCCGAGCCGGAAACGGACTGGTAAGTGGCCACCACGATCCTCTTAATTCCGACCGCGTCGTATATGGGCTTTAGGGCCACCAACATCTGGATGGTGGAGCAATTGGGGTTGGCGATAATTCCCTTGTGCCGTTTAAGGGCCCCAGGGTTGACCTCGGGAATGATAAGCGGTACCCTTGGATCCATGCGCCAGTTTGACGAATTGTCGATTACCGGGCAACCGGACTTGGCGGCGATGGGGGCGTACTCGGCGCTGGCCTTGGCCCCGGCCGAAAAAATGGCCAGGTCCAAACCCTTGAATGAGTCCGGCCCTACCCGCTCAACTACTATCTCGCCGCCGTCAAAATCTATCTTGGTCCCGGCCGAGCGCTCCGAAGCCAAGGCCTTAACCGTTTTGAAGGGGAAACCCCTTTCCACGAGACAATTGAGCATTTCTTGGCCAACGGCGCCCGTGGCCCCCAATACCCCAACGTTGTATTCATTGAGCATACGACTTTCCAATGCGAAAGGCAAATCTTTCGATTACCGTTAAAGATATAAATGTTGAAAACATCTGCGCATTATCAGTAAAACACCTATAAGGCGCAAAAAAGTACTCTCTTGGGGCAGAAAAATTCAAAACTTTTTATCCTAAAGACCCTAATCAAAAAAACTGACTTGCCCAAAGCCTTGCCCGCCGGGTCCCAAAAGCACGAATGTTACAAAATTTTACGCCGCTTAACCATTTTTTAGTTTTTAATCAATTAATCATCGCAACGTTTAACTTTGTTGACTAGACACAAAAGCGCTTCATCGCGCCAACCACCCTAACCCCCAAACGAAACAAAACAAAACAATTGGCCTTTTGGCACCCCAACTGCCCTAACTCTCCAAACGATAGAAACCAATTGCCTTTAGACGTCGGGGCGTTTCATCGCCCCTACCGACCTAACTCTCCAAACGACAGAAACCAATTGGCCTTTAGGCGTCGGGTCGTTTCATCGCCCCTACCGACCTAACTCTCCAAACGATAGATACCAATTGGCCTTTAGGCGTCGGGGCGTTTCATCGCCCCTACCGCCCTAACTCTCCAAACGATAGAAACCAATTGGCCTTTAGGCGTCGGGGCGTTTCACAGCGCCAACCGCGTTAACCCTCCAAACGATAGAAGGCTAAAAGGCGGCTTAACCATGGCTGAAATTACCACAAGGGAATATTGGGATAAACGCTATCGGGCCGGCCAAACTTCCGGGGCCGGCAGCTACGGTAAGTTGGGGCTCTTCAAAGCAGAAATCATAAACGATTTCGCAGAAAAGCACAATGTTAAAACGGCGGTCGAACTCGGCTGCGGGGACGGCAACCAACTTTCGCTTTTCCGTTTCGAAAGCTATCTAGGCCTTGACATTTCCCCCACGGCCATCGACCTTTGTCGACAAAAATACGCCGGGGACGGGAGCAAGAGCTTCGCGGTTTACCCAAGCGAGAGCATTGGCTTGAAAATCGCCCGGAAGGCTGAATTGGCCCTCTCACTTGACGTAATATACCACCTTCTGGAAGACAATCTCTATCAAAATTATTTGATTGATTTATTTCAACTCGCCAGCCGTTTCGTTATCGTCTACGCCAACAATACCGATTACCAAGGGGCCACGGGCTATCACATCAGGTACCATAAGTTCACCAACTGGGTCGAAGCCAATAGGCCCGACTGGCGCTTGGCCGGCTTTCTGCCCAACCGTTACCCCTTCAACCCCGACGACCCCGAAGAGACCTCCATCTCACACTTTTACATATTTAGCCGTAAATCGGTCCTAGACGCTCGCTACGCCATTTTTCAATCACAAGGCAGTCTTCCTACGGCTAAAGACGAAAGCGGCCCTCTGGGGGCATCTGGGGCCGTTTATGAGGGCAATGGGGAAAGACCCTCTCAGCCCAACCCGAACGCTGGTCCGGTGACCGACCCGGATGGCCATCCGGCGCCCGACCCAAACGCTGGTCCGGTGACCGGCGCGGGAGGTGGCCAGGTGGCCGACCCGAACGCTGGTCCGGTGACCGACCCGGATAGCCATCCGACGCCCGACCCAAACGCTGGTCCGATGACCGGCGCAGGAGGTGGCCAGGTGGCCGACCCGAACGCTGGTCCGGTGACCGACCCGGAAAACGGTCCGGTGGCCGCCAAGGAAAACGCTCCCAAACCGGCCCACGGCCTATCGAACCTGAGGGATCTGATGCTCGAAGCCAGGAAAAGCTTCGCCGACCGAGACCTGGACCGGACCAAGATCCTTCTGGGCCAAGCCCTCTCCCTCGATCCGCATAACCAAACGGTCCTGAACAACCTGGGACTAATCGCTTTCAGCCAAGGCCAATTTCGCGAAAACAATAAAATTCAATCTTTAAATATCCTTAAATAAAAATGTATCCATTACTTTTACCTGTAAGTAATGGATATAATCAAGTTAAATAGGCAATAATTTATTTAATACCTAATCAATATCTATTATTTAACTTAATATTAGATGTTAATGTATTTTCTATTATCACTTTGCCTACCCAAAGCGCTTTGAGTGCCCATCCAAAATTATCCTCATTGTACCTATTTGCTCAAAATCTGTGATAGCCCGTTCATAAAAGCTACTTTCAAACCCGTTGAGGGGATTGTCGCAAGTTAAGGCCCGACAGGTTAGCGGCTCGGGTTTGTCCGCTTCGGCCATCGCCCCGAGAGCTTGCCCAGAAACGTCACATATCGTTGTTTGGATTCTACTATCGCCCTATATAACGGGTGTATAGTTTACTATATATTATCAAATTAATCTCATTAACAAATTAGATATTGAATTAGATAGGAAATTGATTGATTAAGTAATTAAACAAATATGTCAAGAATAACTAAAATTTTATAATTGAACCAATAAGCGATTACGAACGGCACATAAGACTTTAGCGTCCCTACTGGTTAGGGCTGGCAATTAACTTACGGCTTCCAGAAAAAAAATGTTTGAAATTATCGAATGGCTAGATAAGGGGGCGAAAAATGACCCATATAGGCCGAAATTAAGAAATTATGAAAATTGGAATACTCATTCAGGGAAAATTATGGTGGGCGATGCGCGACTCGAACGCGCGGCCTTTAGCTCCGGAGGCTAACGCTCTATCCAACTGAGCCAATCGCCCAAGCCTGAATGATTTTACCGCAATACTCGAACTTAGATCAATAAACAAAAGTTACGATTTCAAGTAGTTATCGACTCCTTTCCGGCCGCGGCTGCAAGGCCCTTTGGACCGGCCAACGCTATGTCGCCATGGCCCTCCGGCCTACAGATTCCCATTGGGTAACTGACCGCTGACTCTAATTGGCCCTCCGGCCCCTATTGACCAGCTGGCCCGTCTTCCGGCCCCGGCTAGCCTACTCCGTCAAGTCACTGGCATCTTGCCCCCCGGAAGGGCAAACCCCAGCAACTATTTTCGAACGGCTAACGAAACTAAAGGTTCCAACCGACCGTTTGGCCACCGTCCCAACGATAAGACTTTGCCAACGATCCGTAGTACCGCCATGGATTAATCTTACCTTAGCGGCCTCCTAAAATCAACGTAAAACCCCTTACGCTCGAGGGGCGCCGAACCAAAATTATACCATCTGGGCGAATGGAATAGATTTGGTGGTCAAATCCGACTCAAGACTAAACTCAGGACTAAAAAGTATCATCCTTTTCCAGTCACTGATAGCGGCGTTCACAGAGGCGCGGGTAAAAGAGAACAGACTTATCGAACAAGCTTTACCCCAACTCCTGCCGTCGTATTTTTGCCGCCTGGCGTCAAGCCGGTCATTAACTTTCTCAATAATCGCTACTATTTCGGAGGCCAAACCGCCTAGGCAAGGCGCAATTTGGTGTAAGCGTTACTACTATTTAAGGTTTTTGGGAAGAATTTGATTTAGCGAGTAGTTCCCCAATTGTTTTTTGCGCCTCTAAAAGAAGTAAAATACTACTTTTAAACCTGGTGTCCATCCTGTGCAAAATGAAGTTGATATTCTTTGACGGTTGCCCGGCTTGCCACCAGGCTTCAATTTCCTCAATCGGAAAAAACAAATGCGTCGGGGTGGCATTAAAGGTATCCCAATAGAGATAATTTAACCCCGCAAGCTCTTCCATTACCTGTCGAAAATCTGAGCCAGTACTCTCTACATAAATTAGCGGTCTATTTTCAGAAATTGTCTTTTTTGCTCCGCAAATAACGTCTAATTCCATGTGTTCTACATCAATTTTAATCATTTTTACCCTTTGAGGAAAGGTAAAACTATCTAAAGGCCTAACTTCTATGGAACCATGCTCGTCCGTAATCAATGTTTGCATCCCAGTATTTTCTTTTATCTCAGCTTCAAAGTTAGCCCGGCCGTTAGACCGACCTAAACCTACTGTATTTATGGTAATTAGATTGCCAAATCCATTAATAGCCACACTTTGTTTGAATATATGGGTAGGGAAGGATTGCTCCTCCCCTCCATCCGAACCGAACGTGCGATTCTCCCGCATTCGGCTCTCCAGTTGGTAGTTTCTACA
>JAIRNQ010000363.1 GCA_031257955.1 Deltaproteobacteria bacterium
TTTGACGGCATTACCGGCAAGATGAGCTTCGATCAAGAGGGCGACCCGATTAAATGCGCCGTTGTGGTCCAGATTTCCGACAAAGGGGAATTCGTCTTCCAGGAGTCCGTTTGTCCTAACTAATTTGGCCTCATTCACCGCTGCCTATGGGGGTTTATCGGTTTTGAGCCGGTAAACCCCCGTCATTGGGTCTGTGACGATGACGGGCCACCCACAAGTTAGTGGTCTGTCTAGCCTATCTCGGCACCGGTTCGAGATTGGCTTAAAATGCGGCGGTTTATTGGCTGGGGAAACCCAACCTCGGGAAGTCAAAGTTCTGTAGGGGTAAGCTCGGAAAAGCGGGCGAGAAGTCCGGCCAAGCCGACCGGTCAGGAAGAACGGTCGGAAGGACGGTTCGGAAGGGCCGGTCGAGGTGACCGGGCGGGAAGATAAGGAATGGACGCTTTCTTACAACAGTGCGTTAACGCCTTACAGTGGGGGAGTTTTTACGCCCTCATCGCCTTGGGCTATACGTTGGTGTATGGGGTGTTGCGCCTCATAAATTTCGCCCATGGCGATATTTTTATGGTCGGGGCTTACATCGCCTTTTTTCTTTCCACGGCCTTTCTGGACCCCAATGGCATGTTCGGATACTCAAGGGAACTTACCCTTGTCCTTACTTTGATTTTAACGATGATCCTCACCTCTTGCTGTGGAGTTACCTTAGAGAGGATAGCCTATAGGCCTCTCATGCGGAAAGGGGTTCACAGGTTATACGTGGTCATAACGGCCCTTATGTGTGGGCTGGTTTTGGAAAACGGCAACCTGGCCCTCCTAGGCGCCAGCCGTCGGACCCTGCCGGAACTGTTGGAGAAGAAAGTTTATGTATTTGGTGGGATAACGGTAACCAATCTGAAGTTATTTGTAATTATAACGGCATTTTTGGTTTTCCTTTTCCTCCAATTCGTGGTTACCAAAACCCGCGTCGGCATGGCCATGAGGGCGGTTTCCTACAATAAATTCGCCCTGCCGCTAATGGGCATACCCATGTCCAGCGTGATTGTCTTTACTTTCATTCTGGGCTCGGGCATAGCCGGGTTGGGAGGTCTCCTCTTCGCCATGTCTTATCCGGTACTGGAACCCTATATGGGGGCCATGACCGGCTGGAAAGCTTTTATAGCCGCCGTGGTGGGCGGTATTGGCGACGTCAGGGGCGCTTTCTTGGGCGGGTTTTTGTTGGCCTTCGTTGAGGTAATGGTTACGGCGTTTTTGCCTTCCACTTTCAGGGATCTTTTCGCCTTTACCATCCTCCTGCTGATTTTATGGAAACGTCCCACGGGCATATTCGGCCTACCGTTAACCACGAAGATCTAAAATTTAAGTATTAAAAATTTGAGTATTAAATAAAATATGCGACAACGTTTTTTTAACATAGTGTTTGTCTTCGCGGCCGTCGTTCTCGTGGTGGCGGCCCAGGCCGGCTTCTTTGACAACTACGTCCTAACCGTTTTGATGTTCATGGGCGTTAACATCATCTTCGCTACCAGCCTCAACCTGGTAAACGGCTACATGGGTGAGTTTTCCTGCGGCCATGGCGGATTTATGTGCGTCGGGGCTTACATTGGCTCCCTGGTGTCCGTGGCCTTCTTTACCGGGGGCAAACTGTTTGGGGATCCCTTGCTGGGGCCAAAGCTTGCGCCTTTTCTGTTTCCCGTGGTTCTGCTCATAGCCATGTTTGTCTCAGCCCTATTTGGACTTATCGTGGCTCTTCCTTCGTTTAACACTCGGGACGATTATCTGGCCATTATTACCATAGCGGCCAATTATATCATCATTTCCATAATTGAAAATATTGACGCAATCGGCGGCCCTAGAGGCTTTTCTGGCATGAAGTCCACCATCAACGCCATGAGGGACGTGGTGGATTTGCCTTGGATGTTGATTTACGTACTCTTAAGCACCTTTTTCTGTATCATCGTTTTGTCTCGCCTGGTAACCAGCATTTACGGCAAAGGGATTATGGCCGTTTGCCAGAACGAAGTAGCGGCCGAAATCATGGGGGTGAACACCAACAAAGTTAAAATCATGGCCTTTATGGTTTCTTCCGGTTTGGCCGGCTTGTCCGGGGTATTGTACGCTCACCTTTACGGATACGTTAACGCCCAATCTTTCAGTATACTTAAATCCACGGAAGGGCTGGTTATGGTCTACCTTGGGGGAATGGGCTCCCTTTCGGGCGTGGTCATAGCGGCGGTGGCCTTTACCCTCTTGGGCGAATTGTTGCGCTTTATCATACCGGCGGCCAATAACGCCTTCCACGCGATTGGGCTACTGCCGGCGGACTTTGAGTTAAGCCAGATATGGAAATGGGTCATTATCCCAATGATCCTCATACTGTTAATGCAGTTTAGGCCCGAAGGCATATTGGGAAACAAAGAACTGACAGACGTTTTTCCCCGCCTAAAGCGTTGGGTCTATTTTAAGTAGCCATGTGGGCTGCGGTCGCGAAGGGGAAGCCGTTGGCATTGATGGAAATTCAGGGTTTGACCCACCGCTTTGGGGGACTCCAGGCGGTGACCGATTTTTCGCTATCCCTTGGGGAGAGAGAGATTATCGGTCTGATAGGGCCCAACGGTGCCGGGAAAACGACCATTTTTAATCTGGTCTCCGGTTTTTATCCCCCCATGGGCGGAACCATAACCTTCCAGGGAAACGCCATCCAAGGCCTTAAGCCCCATCAGGTGGCCGGTCGCGGCATAGCCAGAACCTTTCAAAACATCAGGTTATGGGGCGACATGACCGTTTTGGACAACATTCGCTTGGCCCATACCTACGGGTTGGGTTATGGTTTTTTTGGCGCCATCTGGCGTTCAAAGCGGTACTTCAAGGAAGAGAAGCTCATAGAGGAGAACTCTCGCGAGCTTTTGGATATAATGGGTCTTTCCGACGTGACCGACGAATTCGCCAAAAACCTCCCCTACGGTTCGCAGCGACGGGTGGAACTGGCCAGGGCCCTTACCTCCAAGCCCAAGCTCTTGCTTCTGGACGAGCCGGCGGCGGGGCTCAATTCCAGCGACGTCGAAGACTTGATTAAACTGATTCAGTGGATTCATTCCGAATTTGATATTTGCGTCTGGATGATAGAGCATCAGATGAAAGTCGTGATGTCTCTCTGCCAAAAAATATCGGTCCTGGATTTCGGCCGGGTCATTGCCAGCGGCACCCCAGACCAAATCCAATCCGACCCTGACGTCATCAAAGCTTATTTGGGAGACAGTTCACTCTAAGGCCACTGGCCCCAACCCCGTTCAAACTCGGTCTAGGCCATATAACATCAAAAACTAATTTATGTGATTGTTCATATTGTTGCCACCTGCTGCGACTTGGTTCAAATCCAGTCGGACCCAGACGCCGGTAATGCATATTTAGGAGACGGTTAACTCTGATGTTACAGGTAAACAACTTGAAGGCCGCTTACGGTAAAATTGAGGCCCTGCATGGGGTTTCCTTTTCCGTGAACCAAGGCGAAATCGTTACCCTAATCGGTTCCAACGGTGCCGGGAAGTCCACGACCCTTAAGGCCTTGATGAGGCTCCAGCCTCCGGAGTCCCCCACGGTCACCGGCGGGAATATATTTTTCCACGGAAGCTCAATGCTCAAGACCGAGCCCCATAACGTGGTAGGCAAGCTTAGAATGACTCTCGTCCCCGAGGGACGCCAGGTCTTCGGGAACCTGTCGGTGGTGGAAAATCTGACCCTGGCCGCCTGGACCAACAAAGGCGACGCCAAGAAAGATTTGGATTACGTCTTTGGGCTCTTCCCCCGCTTGGCCGACCGAATGAAACAACGAGGCGACACACTTTCCGGCGGCGAGCAACAGATGCTAGCGGTTGGCCGGGCCATTATGAGCAAATGTACGCTGCTCCTACTGGACGAACCCTCCATGGGCCTTTCACCTCTCCTGATGTATGAGATGTTCCGAACCCTGAAAGAACTGAACAAACAAGGGTTGACCATTATTCTGGTCGAACAGAACGCCCGCATGGCCTTGCGCCTGGCCCATCGGGGCTACGTGCTGGACACGGGAGAAATCGTGGCCCAGGGAACTGGCGAAGACTTACTGGAAAGCCCCGACATCAAAACCGCCTATCTGGGGGGCCATTAAGGTCAAGCCACGACCCAACTTGGCTACCCGCCTAGCCATCACGAATAGCTACTTAAGTTAGCCTTTCTTTGCAAGCCATTTCGTGGACGACAGTAAAATCTTGCCTGTGGTTTAGCTCTATTCGTTCGTTCAAATTTGGTTTACAATCCCCGAGACGGTTCCCTCGCCCCTTAAGCATCCTTTACCCTCCAAGCGCCTTGCCCCTTCAAACGCCCTTGCCTCGCAAGTACCATCGACCTTCTAAGCGCCTTGCCCCTTCAAACGCCCTTGGCTCACAAGTACCATCGGCCTTCAAAGCGCCTTGCGCCTTTCAAACGCCCTTGGCTCACAAGTACCATCGGCCTTCAAAGGGCTCTGCCATTTCAGTACCATCGGTCTGCGGGCAACATCACCCCGGCACCCCCTTTCGTCACGGCGAACTCCCTCTGTCTAGAAAATTCCTCAGTTTCGAAAACATGGTCGTCCCGACAATGGAAGCGGCCATGACTCGAGATTTGGGAGGCAGGAGAATGACTATTGAATAGTTGTATTTTAGTATTGACGGTTTTGATTGGCCTATTATCGCCGGGTGGATAAGCGAGAGTCGGTTTGAAGGATTTGTAGGGGCCGATCTGTTTAGTTAAAAGTGGGACGAAAAAAGAAGCCGATTGGGCGATTGGGGCAAAGCTTGTGAGCGGCTAAAAGAGGTGCGTCCATGGTTCTGATGGCATGCTGGCAAGGTGGATTCAGCGTTGACGGATGACTGTTGGTCTTTGTTCTTTTGGGATAGGCAAAAGTGAACTGTTGGCAATAGATTGTCAGTCAGGATAAGGAATAGTACTGGGAGATAAATATTATGGCAGGATATATAGGTCATGCTGAGAGGTGAGGGGCTTTCGTATTGGGCAGCGGGAGGTTGGTAACGGCCATAGTTAGGTGGGCCAAAAGAGGCGGAGAAGTTCCGGCGGCCAAGGGGCCGCCGGGAGGACGGGCAGGCCGCTAATTAAACAGCGAGGCGATTTTAGAGGCTAAGTCTTTAGCCCATATGGGAACATAGTTATTGAGGAATTCAGGTATGATAGGGCCACCAAAAATAGCTTTGTAAATCAGCCACCCACCAATGGCGAGGAAGAACAGGATGGTCACGGAGACGAATATTATCCGGAAAAAACCCATCCTTGGTTTTTTTGGGCTCGTGGCCTCGTTTAGATCTACTTTGCAGTGAGGGCAATCCAAGGCGGGGAGCTGAATCAATTTACGGCAAGCCGGACATCTGATTACGGCTTTGGATGCTGGATATGGTCTAGCTTGGGTAGCCATGTCAACGTCTCCTATGGATATTAAAGGCATGCCAAAAACCGTGGGGCGAATTGAAACGCGTTAATTAAATTTACAGAAAAGACAGGGATAAGTCAAGATTTTTGGCACCAATGCCTGACCTTATTCCATTTTTTTTGAGTATAGGTTTGAAATTCGGAATTGCGGCGTGGGGAAGTTGGCCAAGGGTGCAAAGCGGCTGACGGTCTAACTTTTAGGCTGAGGGCCATAGCTGGCTTGGCTTTGGTTGGCCAAGGGTGCAAAGCGGCTGATGGTCTAACTTTTAGGCTGAGGGCCATAGTTGGCTTGGCTTTGGTTGGCCAAGGGTGCAAAGCGGCTGATGGTCTAACTTTTAGGCTGAGGGCCATAGCTGGCTTGGCTTTGGTTGGCCAAGGGGGCAAAGCGGCTGATGGTCTAACTTTTAGGCTGAGGGCCATAGCTGGTTTGGCTTTGAGTGGCCAAGGGGGGCAAATCGGTTGGGGGAGGACTGATGGGAGGGTAATTGGGTGGAGAGGTTTGGGTTGCGGTTATCGGCTAAAACATAGGTGAAGGTTATATTTAGACGGAAGAAGGGGCTTGCAAAATAATATTGACAAGGTTTCCGTTGGGTGGTATAAACTTAGGACGTTCCATTTTGCGAATAAGACTCAATTGCATAATAAAAGGGATTTAGTAGCGGACATTATATCCTCCGCTTAAGGCCCTTTACCCATGGAGAGGTTATGAGACCGGTTTCAGTAATGATTTTGGTTGCCCAGGTTAGTTTTTTGCTTTTGGTGCCGGTTGTTTTTCCGCCGACCTCCCTCGCCCAGGATATAGTCCTGCCCCCGCCCCAAACCGAAGGTGGCCTGGGGCTGTTCGCCGCCCTGAAGAAACGCTCCTCTGTCTCCGGGGCCGCCATCTCCCCGGCGGAGGTCACTTTGGAGGAGTTGTCGACGGTTCTGTGGGCGGCCAGCGGCCTAAACCGTGGCCAAACGGGTTGGACGGTGCCCATGGCCGAGGGTTTGGCCCCATACGTTAGGGTCTTCGTCGCTGGCCCGGGCGGGGTTTGGCTTTACGATTGGGCGGACCACAAGCTGGTAGAGATTTCCAAGGATAACGTTAAGGCCGGCATCGCCGCCCAAGCCTTCGTGGCCAAGGCTTGGTACTCGCTTATCTTCGTCTCCGACAAGAAAACCGCGGCCGGGCTTGGCCCTGGGGCGCCGGCGGCCGACGATTTCATTCAGGTGTTGACTGGGGCCATGACCCAGGACGTTTACTTGGCCGCGGCCGCCTTGGGTTTGGGGGCCCGCTACATCCACTCAATGAAAATCGACAGGATCCGTGAGGTCTTGTCCCTGGAACCCGAGGACTATCCGGTGGCCCTGATGGTCCTGTCGCGCTAAGAGGCCAGAGCTGAAAGGTCAGAACTGTAAGGCCGGGCCCGAAAGGCCAGAGCCGGACCGCCGCTGGGTTATCAGTGGCGGGTCGGCAGTGTCGGTCAGCTTGGACTAAACCACTTACCATCCGCCTACCCTACCATCCTTCCCCATTGGCTGGAGGTCTAAGTAGCGTGGCCAGTGACCCTTGGGTCGCTGGGGCGCGGGAATAGGCCATTACGAGGACGCCAATATGTTAAAGACAAATACTCTGGCCGGTCGCGGGGGCGCTGGCCGCCGCGGGACCTTCGCTAAGGCTTCGGTTGTTAACTTGGCCCAGGCCGTGGGTGCCGGTCGCCGCGGGACCTACGTTAAGGCTTTGGTCGTTAACTTGAGCCAGTCCGTGGGTGCCGTCGTGGCTTCAGTTGTGGCGGCAGTTTTGGCCGTGACGTTGTTGGCGTCCGCCCCGCCGGCTTTAGCCGCCTCAAAGTACAAATCGTGGGGCGAGATAGCCGAAGCCATGGGCGGGGTTCTGGACCAAGCCTACGACTCCTATGCCAAGGGCCAGTCCGACGAAGCCTTTGATTTCGTCAACGACGCCTATTTTGGCTACTACGAGAAGGAAGGCTTCGAGCGTAACGTCAAAGGGCGAATCTCCGGAAAACGTACCTCGCAGGTTGAATACAAGTTCGCGGTCATCAAGCAAAAGATTAGGGACGGCGCGCCGGCGGACGAGGTAAGGGGCCATCTCACCGAACTGGCGACTTGGCTGGTCGAGGACGCCGAAAAGCTTGACGCCCGGACCAGGGCCCAGCGCCAAGCCGCGACTGGCACCGCCGCCGGCGGGGAGGCGGCCACTTCCACCGCGGCCGCGCCCGAGGTCGCGGCCTCGGGGGCCGGGGAGGGGACCATGGAGGGAACCGGCGAGGGAACCGGCGTGGGGACCGGGGAAGGGGGTCTCAGCGGGCATGACTGGGCCATTTTCTTGGCCGCCTTCGGGACGCTTTTGCGGGAAGGATTCGAGGCCATATTGGTCATAGCCGCCATCGCCGCCTACCTCCTCAGAAGCGGCAACCGCCAGAGCGTAAAGGTGGTTTATGTCGCCTCCGTCGCGGCCGTTGTGGTCAGCGGCTTGGCCGCCGCCGCCCTCAAGCTCCTCTTCGCCAATTTAAGCGGGGCCAAGCAAGAAATAATCGAGGGCCTGACCATGCTTTTGGCCACGGTGGTCCTCTTTTGCGTCAGTAATTGGATGTTTTCCAAGGCCGAGGCCGAGGCTTGGAAGCAGTATATCGAGACCAAGGTTAAGATGGCCGTTACCACGGGAAGCGCGGCGGCATTGGCCGCGGCGGCCTTTCTGGCCGTCTTTAGGGAAGGGGCGGAGACCATTCTCTTCTACCAGGGTATCCTCAGCGAGGCCGGAACCGACACGACCATGGTTTGGGCCGGCTTCGCCGTCGGCTGCCTGGCCCTGGTGGCGGTGTTTATAATTATCCGACACGGATCGATGCGCTTACCCTTAAAGCCCTTTTTCTTGGGCACCAGCATCCTAATGTTTATCATGAGCATAAGTTTCGTAGGGGGCGGAATTAAAGAGCTCCAGGAAGGCGACGCCATCCCCACAACCATGATCGAAGGATTCCCCACCGTCGATATATTGGGTATCTACCCAACGCTTCAAACCTTGATCCCACAGATTCTACTCTTGGCCTTGACGGTCTTGTCGATCGTGATCATCCGCCAGAGGAACCAGCGCTTAAAAATGCGGGCCGCCGAGGTGGCCTGAGGCCACTTGGGTCGCCGTAAAGCCTTCAACGGTACTGGGCCCTAATGTGGGACCAGTGGCCGTCTTGGGGTTGGGCCAACGGACGGGGCCACGTCCGTTGAGGGGGCCGGCCCTGGGAAGGGCCGGAAGGCGTCCTTGGGAGTGGATTACGCTACTACCTACCTACCTAACTTAACCAAGTTATTTACGGTTTCTGCTTGAGGGCGGGGCCCTATGGTATACCGGTTGTCCCCAAAGCCCTTTTATCTTTCCTTATCCCATTGCCGGCTTCTCGGCTAAGCGCCGGAGGCCACTTTCAGGAGGATTCATGCGCAAGACAGTTATCACCGCCCTCTCCGCGGCGTTAGCCCTGATACTTTGGATGGCCGCCCCGTCCATGGCCCAAGCCCCTGGCGAGGAAGGCGCCGCCGGATTCGAAGAGTTCCCCATCGGCGACGATCACGTGGTTCCGCCACTGAACATCGCCGGCGTTTACTTCCAGCCTGTTGACATGGAACCCATGGGCGTCGGGGGCTTGCCCGCCGCCGAGAGCGACATGCACCTTGAGGCCGACATCTCTGCCGTTGAGGGCAACGACCTTGGCTACGGGGTCGGGGACTTCGTCCCTAACCTCACGGTTAAGTACCGCGCCCAGAAGGAAGGCGGCAAGCTCATCGAGGGCAACTTCATGCCCATGAGCGCCTCCGACGGTCCCCATTACGGCAACAACGTCAAGCTGGACGGGCCTGGCAAGTACAAAATAACCTTCATCGTCGACAGTCCGGACAAGCAAGGCTACCTACTCCACGTGGACAAGGCCACCGGAGTTCCCGGTCGTTTCTGGAATACCCCCATAGAGGTCTCCTGGGATTTCGATTTCGTTCCCAGGGAATGGTAACCCGAAAAGCCGACGCCGCCTGGGTTCCCGAGGAACCCTTGCCACATCTTTGCCAGGGGGCGGCGCCCCCTGGCTTTAGGGGCGCGGGGCCGGTGCCTAAAGGCGGCCGAGTTGGAGCGTCAGTCGGTGGCGATGGGGCGTTTTATGACGATTCAATTAATTATTAATTTAATTGAATCTATGTTTATTTAGGCCAAATTAAGAATGCTTTTTTATTTGATCAACGTCATGGACAACACTTGGCTACTGGCTTTGGGGGGCCCGCTGGCCCTTTGGGCGGCCAGGTTCGGTCTGGGGATAGGCCCGAGGGACGTCCGCCCGGTGGATAAATCGTTTCGGCGGGCGCTTTTGGTGGGGATCTTGGCCGGGCTTCTCGTCTCCGCCGTCTACGCGTTTTTACGGCGGACCACCGGCTGGGTTATCCGGGAGTACTACAATCTGGGGGTTCTCGTCCCGGCCATAGCCTCGGCCTTGGCCCTGACGGCGCTGGTTGGGCTCCCCAAGGGGGACGGAAAGAAAAAACTTGTAGCCGTTCGGGCGGTCTCGGCCCTGGCCCTTGGGGTCATTCTGACCGCGGCCGTTTGGTATTTTAGCGGCAGCCGACAACCTTCCCGCCATCTGGTTTGGCTATCGCTGACCCTTTTCGCCCTTCTGTCCGTCTGGCCGTTAAAAATCCGCCGCTCCCTACCGCCGCTTATGGTCACGGCCGCCGTTTTCCTGGCCGCCCTCACCGCCCGTTGCGCGCCCAATCTATTGCTCTATCCTTTCGAGTTTGGGGTGGGCCTGGACTCGGTCTTTAACCTTGACTACCTGGCCAAGGCCACCGGTTACTGCCTGGGTTTGGCCGTCATGGCCCTATTTTGGTTCTCCTTGGGGCTTTTGCTACGGAGGGCCCCAGCCGGGGCGGCCCGGGTCTTCGCCCTCTTGGCCCTGGTTCTGATAACGACCCAGCTGGCCTTGGAGGCCGGGCAGATTCTGGCCGCCAGACGGCTTATCCCCCGCTTTTGGTTCTCGGTCGTCTTGTGGCTACTGGAACGCGAGAACGGTTTCTTTTGGATACAGGCGGGACTTTGGTGGATCCTGGCCATAGGCGTCATAGCCAAGGCTCGCCTTTCCGTCCCGGTCGGGGCCAACCCGGCTCTTCGGCGAAAAGATCGGGCCCGGTTGAGGGGCGAACTCCGTTCGGGCTTGGCCCTGGGCCTTTCCATGGCCATGGTGTTTTTAACGGCCACCACCTTAAGGGCCGTTAGCCGCCGGGGCCCGGTTATCGCCGAGCCCAGGCCGATTGTGCCGGTGGGTGACTGCCTAATCATGGATCTGGAACCCCTTTCCGACGGGAACCTCCACCGTCTGGTCTATGACTCTCCCACCGGCACTCCCGTGCGTTTCATCGTCGTCAAGAAAAGTCAAAGCGCCTTTGGGGTCGGCCTGGACGCCTGCGACATCTGCGGCCAGAGCGGCTACTACCAGAGGGGCGACCAGGTGGTCTGCAAACTATGCGACGTGGTCATGAACAAAAGCACCATTGGCTTTCCGGGAGGCTGCAACCCTGTCCCCCTGGACTTTGAGCTGTCCGAGGGTACCATGGTCATCCGCGTCGACAATCTGGAGGCCGAAGCCTACCGGTTCAAGTAAGTTAAAAGTATTGACTTATAGACTTATAAGGGACAAGGCCCGGCAAAAATTCTAGGGCCGAACCAAGCGTTGGCCAGTTGGCTACGGTGTTGTTTTATGGCGCCCAGACCATACCGATAGCCGTAGGCTGTGGGTATGAGGGGGGTGAGGGTGTTTTTTAAGATGCTCATAAGGGCCTTGGCCCGGCAAAAACGCAAGCACCTGATGATTGCCTTTACGGTGGGGCTGGGGGTGAGTTTGGCCACGGCCATGCTTGGGGTGATGTTTGACGTAGGGGACAAGGTCAACCAAGAACTCAAAAGCTATGGGGCCAACTTAAGCGTCGTTCCCAAGGGCGCTTCCATGCTGGGCGATCTTTACCAGTCCCGAGAAATTGACAGTGGGGCTGACGGGAAGGCTAACGGTCAGGTTGACGGGAGGGCCGACGGTAGGGCTAGCGGGAGGGCCGACGGTAAGGCTAACGGAAGGGCTAGCGGGAGGGCCGACGGTAAGGCTAACGGAAGGGTTAGCGGGAGGGCCGACGATGGGACCATTTCCCTGGACGACAACGACTATCTGCCCGAGGATCAGCTTTACAAAATAAAAATGATCTTTTGGGCCTATAACATCGTGGATTTCGCCCCCTATCTAACCGTCGAAGTTCAGGCCGGCGACCAAACGGTTCCCCTCACCGGGACTTGGTTTAACCGGACCATAAATCTGCCCACCGGGGAGAGCGTCACTACCGGTATGATGGCCCTTAAGTCCTGGTGGACTTTAAACGGGGCGCCGGGCGACGATGGGGCCCCGCTTAAGGCGTTGGTCGGGTCCGAGCTGGCCAAGCGGCAAAATTTAGCCCCCGGAAGCCGCCTTTCGGTCAAGGGGCCAAACGGCTTGAGCCGAGAACTCACGGTGGCCGGCGTCTTCCACAGCGGGGGCGAGGAGGACAACGGGATCGTCTCCACCCTGGCCCTGGCCCAGGAGCTGGCCGATCGGCCGGGCTTGGTCCAGAGGGTTGAGGTCAGCGCCCTGACCACCCCGGAGAACGAATTGGCCCGCCGGGCCGCCCTTAACCCCGGCAGCCTCAGCCGGGTGGAGTGGGATACTTGGTATTGCACCGCCTATATCAGTTCCATCGCTTACCAGATCGAGGAGATCCTGCCCATGGTCAGGGTTAAGCCCATATTGCGGGTGGCCCAGTCCGAAGGGGCCATCTTGGAGAAAACCCAGCTGATGATCGTCATCCTGACCATCCTGACCCTCTTGTGTTCGGCCCTGGCCATCTCTAACCTCGTCACCGCCAATGTCATGGAGAGGAGCGTCGAGATTGGGCTCATGAAGGCCTTGGGGGCCTCGGGGTTGGCCATCACCGCCTTGGTCCTGGCGGAGATCCTGGTGGCTTCCTGTTTTGGCGGCTTGGCCGGTTACTTGGTCGGCTTGGGTTTGGCCCAGTTAATAGGTTTGACCGTCTTTGGTTCCTGGGTGGCGGTAAAGCTGGCGGTCATCCCCATCGGCGCCCTGATGGTCCTGGCGGTTAGCCTGGCCGGATCCCTTCCGGCCCTACGGGCCCTTCTGCGCCTTAAGCCCACCGAGGTACTCCATGGCCGGTAAGGGACCCGGGGCCCGAAGTCGGGGCACAAGAGCCCGGGCCCTAAGCGCGGCGAGGCGGCCCATGGCCGGTAAGGGACCCGGGGCCCGAAGTCGGGCTCTAAGGGCGGTGAGGCGGCCCATGGCCGGTAAGGGACCCGAGGCCCGAAGTCGGGCTCTAAGGGCGGCGAGGCGGCCCATGGCCGGTAAGGGCCCTGGGGCCCAGTCGGGCCTAAAGGGCGGGGAGGCGGCCCATGGCCGGTAAGGGAACGCGGGCCCGCAATCGGGCTTTTGGCTTAAAGATGGTACTCTGGTCGCTGTTTCGGCGTCGCAGCCGGCTTTTGGTCGCCCTGACCGGGGTGACTATCGGGGCCACGGTGCTTTTGGGGCTGATCACCCTCTGCTACGACATCCCTAAGCAGCTGGGCCGGGAGTTTCGTTCATACGGGGCCAATATGGTCTTGGTTAAAGATCAAGTTGGCGGGCGCTTGTCGGCTGGGGATTTGGCCGCGGCCAGGGCGGCTTTGCCGGCCGCCCAGTTGGTGGGCCTGACCCCCTTTCGCTACGAGGCCGTCCGAAGCCATATGCTACCTTACACCGCCGTTGGCACCGGCTTTGAAGACGTTCGGCGCACCAGCCCCTTCTGGCGGGTGGAGGGCCTTTGGCCGGGGGCCCCCGGCGAGGCTCTGGTGGGCGTGGACGTATCCACGGCCACCGGCCTTGGTCCCGGCAGTCTTTTAACCTTGGAGGGCCGCGACAGCCGCCAGGTTCGCTACGAAAAGAATTTTACGGTCTCTGGGGTGGTCTCCACCGGATCGGTCGAGGACGGCTTCATCTACGTGTCCCTGGCCGACATGGAGGCCATGACCGGCGAGAGCGGCCTCGTCGATCTGGCCGAGGTTTCCCTGACCACCTCGGGCGGGCAGTCCCTGGAAGAAATGGCCGGGGCCGTCCAGACGGCCGCCCCCGGGGTCGAGGCCCGATTGGTGGTCCGGGTGACCCGCTCGGAGGAAACCGTGATGGGTAAGCTAACTTGGTTGGTTTATCTGGTGACTTTGGTGGTATTAACCTTGACGATGATTTGCGTGTCAACTACCATGATGACCGTCGTCATTGAACGCCGCAAAGAAATTGGCCTAAAAAAAGCCCTTGGCGCCGAGAGCCGCTCCGTGGCCAGGGAGTTTTTGGGCGAGGGACTCCTGCTGGGCGTGCTGGGCGGGCTTTTGGGCTCCGCCGCCGGGGTGGGCTTTGCCAGGATCGTCTCCCACAGCGTCTTTGGTAGGGGCCTTTCGCCCGAGGGGCATTTGGTGCCCGTGACGGTCGCGGTCTCCGCCGCCGTTACCGTTTTGGCCTCGCTCTGGCCGGTCAGGCGGGCCGTGGACGTGGAGCCGGCCGCCGTTTTGCGGGGCGAGTGAGCCGAAACTGTCTCCCGGGCTACTAATTGCCCGGCCGAGTGCCCTCCGGCCCTCCTCCGGTCGGCCGGAGGGCCGAACCCAGGAAATTCATGGAATACTCGCATGAGCGATAACATTCTCGACGTCATCGACGTCTCTAAAATATACGGGCCGGTCAAGGCCCTCCAAAACGTCTCCCTTAGCGTGAGACCGGGCGAGTGGTTGGCCATCATGGGACCTTCGGGTTCCGGCAAGACCACCCTCATGAATATCGTCGGTTGCCTGGATAGTCCCTCCCTGGGCCGGGTCATTCTGGACGGCTTGGGTCTGGACCAATTGACGGCCGGCGAGCTCACGGCCATAAGGCGCGAGGCCATAGGCCTTATCTTTCAGCAGTTTCATCTGATCGGCTATCTTAACGCCTTGGAAAACGTCATGGTCGCCCAGTACTACCACAGCCTAGTCGACGAGGCCGAGGCCTTGGAAGCGCTGGCCAAGGTTGGCTTGGCCGACCGGGCCAAGCATCTTCCCCGGCAACTCTCCGGAGGCGAACAGCAAAGGGTTTGCGTGGCCCGCGCCCTGATTAACCATCCCAAGCTTCTCTTGGCCGACGAACCCACGGGCAACCTGGACGAGACCAACGAAGGCCTGGTCATGGATATCCTCCACGGGCTTCACCGCCAAGGCGGGACCATAATCGTGGTGACCCACTCCCCGGAGGTGGCCCAACACGCCGAAAGGGTCGTGGTCCTGGAACATGGCCGGGTGGCCAGCGACAGCCGCGGGGCCGACTTTTCCGACCCTTCCGGGGCCTCCCAAACTGCCTAAACGGGACCGGGGCCCCGTTTTCGGGCAAAGGCCAGCCAACTTCGCCCTGGCCAACCCTTTATAACCCGCGGCCAACCAAACTCCAACCAACTAAACCAACCCCTTGCCGCCAATCCCTTGCCGTAAATGTCTGGCCTCGAAAGCCCAGCCCTAAGCTATCGGCTATGCTCCCCAGTCTATGATCCCAAGCTATGGGCTATCGGCCGCCGGCCGTTGGCCGGTGGCCGGCGGTCGGAGGGGCGGCCAAAGGTGGGTGCCTAAGCCGGTAAATTGTGTGTTTGGGGGGCAAAAGGGCCCATGTATGGTGTAGTCGGTCACTGGCCGGAGCGTTGGCGGCCATAAATCACAAATTCGCACCCTTTTTATGGTATATTTCTAAACTGGCACCCTTGGAGCGCGCCATATTACTCGCTGAGGCTAGGAACGCAAGGCGCCCTGGGTTTTTTTCGCCAAAAAAACTCGGCCCCCGCGTTCTTTTTTTTCCCCCGGGAGATACGGTGACGGTCAGGTTTACCCATCTTAGGGAATTAATCGAACATAGAGGCCGAGAAAACGGTGAGGGGGTTTTTGTCTCCGAGCCGGACACCGGTTCGCGGCTGACCTTTGGGGCGGCGGCCGGGATAACCGCCCAAATCGGCCGGATCTTGGCCGAGAACCATTTCGCCCCCGGCGATAGGGTTTTGGTCTCCGGCTTGAACGGCCTCCCGTTGTCCCTGGCCCTCCTGTCGGTCATGGCCAACGATTTGGTGGCCGTGCCGGTCAGTCCGACGGCCAGCTCCCAAGAGATCGGCTATCTGCTTGGCCACTCCATGGCCTCGGGCCTTTTGTTGGCCCGGGCCGGGGCGGAGAAGTTTTTGGCCAAATTGCGCCCTTCCGGAGAAGGCCCAGATTTTGGGCCGTTGGCTAAGGTCGATATCGGCTTCGATCGACCGCTGGCGCCCGAGGGCATCACCCTCGGGGGCATCACTGCCCTCCCAGGCCAGCCCGGCTTGGCCGGTCTGGTGTCGGTGAGGCTAAGGGACAGCCATAAGCCAACGGTTCCGGCCGGGTTGGCCATGATTCTCTACACCTCGGGGACCACCGGAAGGCCCAAGGGGGTGGAGCTTAGCCACGAAAATTTGTTGGCCGAGTGCCGAAACGTCCAAGAGGCCCACGGGCTTACGCCCCGGGACAAA